>JBFEWA010000155.1:0-7087 GCA_041546605.1 Bermanella sp. | reverse complement strand
CGCACTCATGGCGGGCTGGCTCATGGCCAGGCGCTCTGCGGCTTTAGAGTATTGTCCCGTCTCCATAATGGCTTCAAAAATAGGAAATAGGTTTAAATCGATAGCGCGTAAATTCAGTTTCATGGAAGTAGCATATAAGTAATATCGAATTTCAATATATATCAATCTCTCCTATGGTGAAATACATAATAAGAAACTGAAAACTAACGTGAGGTGCCCTATGGAAGAACTATTGAAACTAGTGGTGATGATATTCATCATCTTGGCCGCCATATGGGAGCTGGCAGTAGGTAGAACGAAGGATGGCCGTAAAACCATAAAAGATTGGCAGATGGCTTTTCTTGCTACATTCATGATGGTGGTGGTGCAGCGACCACTATTAGTGATTGGTGTGTCGCTATTGCTCGGAGCTTTGCTCCCAAGCAGTGCTGGCAGTTTGGCTTGGCTGCAAACCAATTATTTCTGGTACGCCTTAATTGGCTACTTCTGCATCGAAGAGTTTCTGCATGGCTCGGCTCATTTGTTCTCACATATGAAGCGACCAAAAAATAAAACCCTGCAATGGGTTCAGGCGTTTTATAAAATGAATCATCGTCCCCACCACTTATCTGGTGGTACTGACAACAAAGGCCAATTAAGTGTGACACAGACGTTCATTAATGGATGGGCGTGGTGGTTCATCTTACCGAATTATTGGTTCCAAATAGTGTGCTTGTACTTAGGCTTAACTGAAGTCTTCATTTACGCCACCGTGTTCAAGGGATTGTGGGCTGCCCATACTCATGTGAATTGGAATTACGATTTGTATTTCTTGAATCACAAGTATAAATGGGTGCGTAATATTATGTGGGCCTTGTGCCATGTGATTACATTCCCAACTCAGCATCATCAACACCATTCTCGTGGCAAAAACTCCGCGAAGAATGTAACGGCAACACTCGCTATTTATGATTGGCTGATTTTTAGAACACTGGCTATCGAGACCAGTAAACCGGAAATTTATGGATGGCGTCAATCCGAAGACGAAGCCAGCAGTGTGTTTAAGCGCTACTTTAATACGAATGTTAAAAAATACATGCCGGGTCGATAAGCCTTGCTCATAACCAAATAATGAGGTGTTGTATGAAGATTTGGGAATGCGTTGTATGTGGCATCGTCTATGACGAAGCCAAGGGTTGGCCTGATGAAGGCATTGCACCGGGCACAAAATGGGAGGACGTGCCAAGCGATTGGTTATGCCCAGATTGTGGTGTGGGTAAAGATGAATTTGAGATGGTAGAAATTTAAGTTTTAAAAGCTTAAATAGATGACAACAAAAAAGCCCAGACATTGCTGCCTGGGCTTTCTGTGTATCAGCTAATAATTACTTAGAAGCTTCTACGATACGCTTCATATCCGTCATATAGCCACGAAGCTCTTGACCGATCCACTCAACTGGATGCTCACGAATTTCTTCGTTAACTGCCACTAAGCGAGCGTTGTCTACAGAGTTAGACTTCAGGTTTAGACCTTTACCAATCACCTCAGTGGTGATGTTAGGCATGAAGTTTTCGCGTAGTAGAGGCACAGCTGCGTGAGAGAATAGGTAGCAACCGTATTCAGCAGTGTCAGAAATGACCACGTTCATTTCGTAAAGTTTCTTACGCGCGATGGTGTTCGCGATTAACGGAGTCTCGTGTAGAGATTCGTAGTAAGCAGACTCTTCAACGATACCAGACTCAACCATGGTTTCGAACGCAAGCTCAACGCCGGCTTTAACCATAGCTACAAGCATGATGCCTTTGTCGAAGAATTCTTGCTCGTCGATTTCAACGTCACATGGACCTTCTTTCTCGAAGCCAGTTTCGGCAGTCTCTTCACGCCATTTTAGAAGGTTCGCATCGTCGTTCGCCCAGTCTTCCATCATGGTGCGAGAGAATTCACCGGTCATGATGTCGTCTTGGTGCTTGCGGAACAATGGACGCATTAGCACTTTAAGATCGTCAGCCATATCGAAGGCTTTGATTTTAGCTGGGTTAGATAGACGATCCATCATGTTAGTGATGCCGCCGATCTTCAATGCTTCAGTTACCGTTTCCCAACCGAACTGAATTAGTTTAGCTGCGTATGGGCCGTCGATACCGTCAGCAACCATTTTTTCGTAACCTAGGATGGCGCCAGTTTGCAACATACCGCAAAGGATAGTTTGCTCACCCATAAGGTCAGATTTAACTTCTGCAACGAAAGAGCTTTCTAGTACACCAGCACGGTCGCCACCAGTAGCAGACGCCCAAGCTTTAGCGATGTCCATGCCTTCGCCTTTAGGATCGTTTTCAGGGTGAACAGCGATTAGTGTTGGTACACCGAAACCACGCTTGTATTCTTCAAGTACTTCAGAACCTGGGCACTTAGGTGCAACCATTACAACTGTAATGTCTTCACGGATTTGCATACCTTCTTCAACGATGTTGAAACCGTGTGAATAACCTAGAGTCGCACCTTGCTTCATTAGAGGCATAACAGTAGAAACAGCGTCAGTGTGCTGCTTATCAGGCGTTAGGTTACATACTAGGTCAGCAGTTGGTACTAGCTCTTCGTAAGTACCTACAGTGAAACCGTTGTCAGTGGCGTTTTTCCAAGACTGACGTTTTTCAGCAATAGCAGCAGCACGTAGCGCGTAAGATACGTCTAGGCCAGAGTCGCGCATGTTAAGACCTTGGTTAAGACCTTGTGCACCACAACCGATGATTACCACTTTTTTGCCTTTTAGGAACTCACAGCCGTTAGCGAATTCGCTACGGTCCATGAAACGACAACGACCTAGTTGATCAAGCTGTTCACGCAAGTTAAGCGTGTTGAAGTAGTTCTGACCCATGTGGGTAACTCCTATCAATATATGTAAAGTCAGCAAAAACGAGATTTCTGCCGGAATATGAAAATCGGGTGAAGTGTAGGCAAAAAACGCTGTTGCGTAAAACGCTTTATTTGAAATAGCTTATTGCGGAAAATGCAATACAATAAGACAACGTTTTTAACCACTATTTTGCAGGTGCACTTTGCATGGATTTCAAAGACTTATCCCAGTACATCGTACTGGCTGACACCCTGCATTACGGGCAGGCAGCGCAGAAGTGCCATACCTCGGCCTCCACTATTTCACGGGTGGTGCAGCGCTTGGAAGAAGAAGTAGGGCAACGCTTGTTCGAACGCGACCGTCGCGATGTACGTTTAACCCAGGCGGGTATTGAGTTCAAAGAATTTGCGCTGCGTACTTTAGAGCAGTTCCAACAGTTTCAGCGTCAACTGCATACCCAAGCCAGCGAGCTGCAAGGGGAATTGAGCCTGTATTGTACGGTTACCGCCAGTTACAGCTTTTTATCGGACTTATTGCGGGCCTTTAGAGAGCGTCATCCCAAGGTCGATATTCGTTTAAGAACCGGAGATGCGGCCCAGGCGGTGGATATGGCCTTAAGTGGTGAGGTGGATATCGCCATCGCCGCGCGCCCTGATCAGCTTTCACCGCGACTCGCCTTTAAATCCATTACACAAGTGCCTCTGGCCTTTATTGCACCGAATCAACCGGGAGCCGTGGCGGATGCGCTAGCTCAGCCTAAAGTGGATTGGTCTAAATTGCCCATGATTCTGTCTGAGCAAGGCCTGGGACGGGTGCGGGCTGAGCGCTGGTTTAAACAGCAGGGGATCAAGCCCAATATTTATGGCCAGGTGTCCGGTAACGAAGCCATTGTGGCCATGGTGGCCTTGGGGTTTGGCGTGGGGGTGGTACCGGAATTGGTGCTGACTAACAGCCCTATTGCCGAAAAAGTGCGCTCAATCTCGGTGACGCCGGAACTAGAGCCGTTTTCGGTAGGCTTGTGTGTGGTGAATCAACACATGGGGCATCCGCTGGTTAAGGCCTTTTGGCAGGTCAGTGAGGACTGGCTTAAGCAATAATTGTGAATTAGAGCTAGACTCTCATTATAAAGAGGCCTATGAAGCGCCACAGATTCACAGTAGAATCCCACCGCGTTTTTAATTAACAGGTTTCACATGTCTCAAGCAGATGAACAAAAGGTTGTTTCCTTGAATCAAGATCAAGAGCCCATGTCGGCTAAAGCCAAGTTGCGTAATAAAGGTATTTATCTTTTACCGAACCTATTTACCACTGGTGCGTTATTTTCTGGTTTCTATGCGGTAGTGGCATCCATGAATGGCCACTTCGATAAAGCGGCTATCGCCATCTTTATTGCCATGATTTTGGACGGCCTTGACGGTCGCGTGGCACGTTTAACCAATACTCAAAGTGAGTTCGGTGCAGAATACGACTCCCTTGCCGATATGGTGAGCTTTGGTGTTGCCCCAGCGCTAGTGGCTTTCAGTTGGTCCCTCCAATCCTTAGGACAAGCTGGTTGGATTGCTGCGTTTATATATGTAGCAGGTGCGGCGTTGCGTTTAGCTCGCTTCAATACACAAATTGATACGGCAGATAAGAATTACTTCACCGGTCTTGCTAGTCCAGCCGCTGCTGCCATTGTGGCCGGTACCGTATGGGCGCTGAATGATTACGGCGTAGCCGGAACCAGCGTGTCCATCTTGATGGCATTGGTAGTGGGCGCCACCGGTATTCTGATGGTGAGCAACGTGTTGTACCACAGCTTTAAAGGTATCGACCTGAAAGGCAAGGTGCCATTTGTGGCCATGCTGGCCGTGGTCGGTGTTTTTGCGGTAGTGGCCATTGATCCGCCGTTAATCCTATTAGCGATTTTCTTAATCTACGGTATGTCCGGACCTGTGGTGACCACGTTTAAAATGATCAAAGAGCGCAAGTCAGCGGATAAATAGTTCTCATCGAACTTTCCTTGCATGTCTGGTCTAACCCCTATCCCTAGGAGGCCAGACATGATCATCAAACCCTCGCACACATTCAAACCTAACCATCTGTTAACCGAAGCGGATGTGACCCCTGAACACATCTATCGCGAACGCCGCACATTCATGCAGCAAGGTGCTTGGGCCATGGCCGCAGGTGTATTGTCAGCGGTTTCCCCTTCTTTATTAGCAAGCAGCCTTAATTTTAAAACCACTCAGTACGGCAAAAAAGAAACGCTCACTCCTGTAGAAGCGGTGACCTCTTACAATAACTTTTATGAACTCGGCACGGGTAAAAGCGATCCGGTGGACAATGCCGAGCAATTAAAAACCCAAGATTGGAAAATCACGGTAGAAGGCCACGCTGAAAACACAGGTGTGTTTGCCCTAGAAGACATCATTAAGAAGCAACAACTAGAAGAGCGTATTTACCGCTTACGCTGTGTGGAAGCTTGGTCCATGGTGATTCCTTGGGTCGGATTTTCTTTGGCGGACATGCTCAAACAATTTAAACCCACTGCAAAAGCCAAGTATGTGGAGTTCACCTCCATTTATGACCCCAAAAATCTAAGGGCGCAAAACAGCGTGTTTTCCACCATTGATTGGCCCTATAAAGAGGGTTTAAGAATGGACGAAGCCATGAATGAGTTAGCGTTTATGGCCACAGGCTTGTACGGCAAAAGCCTGCCAAATCAAAATGGCGCGCCTATTCGCTTGGTCGTGCCGTGGAAGTACGGTTTTAAAAGCATAAAATCCATTGTCAAAATTCGCTTTACCGACACCATGCCAGAAACCACCTGGAGCCAGATCGCACCTAACGAATATGGCTTTTACGCCAATGTGAACCCTAAAGTGGATCACCCCCGTTGGAGTCAGGCCAGTGAGCGTCGATTGCCCACGAGCTTCTTCAATATCAAAAAGATACCCACCCAGATGTTTAATGGTTATGAGCAGCAAGTAGCTCACTTGTATAAAGGCATGGATTTAACTCGGTACTATTAATGAATAAACACGCATTACTCAACAGTGCCGTATGGGTGCTGGTCTTCTTGCCGCTTATGCAGCTAGCTTATGGTTTTTACCAGGTGCAATTTGCAGGGGATATTTTCTATTACGGGCCAGAGCCGGCCAAAGCGGTAGTGCATACCATAGGGCAATGGGCCATGGGGTTGTTGTTCTTAGTATTGAGCACCCGTCATCTCAAGCGGCTGCTTAACATTAATCTAATGCCCATGCGCAGACGATTAGGGCTGGCTGGTTTCGGTTATGCGTTACTGCACATGCTGGCATATACCGCGTTGATACTGGGATTTGAGTGGGGCGAGCTGGCAGAGGATATTGCGAAACGTCCTTACATCTTGGTGGGCATGCTCGCCATATTGCTGCTTTTACCTATGGCCATTACCTCTACTAAGACCTGGCAGCGCCGTTTAAAGCGGAAATGGAAAACATTGCACATGCTCATTTACCCGGTGGCGATCCTTATATTGATACACCTATGGTGGCAGGTACGAGCGGGCTTCTTACTGGCTAGCAGCATGACGCTATTGGTGCTGGTGTTATTTATTTTGCGTTTTTATCCAAACCGACTTGCGCAAGCGAAAACCTCTTCTAATCTATAGATCGCCTCCTACGAAAATCATTTCAAATAAGTGATTGACAGGAAAACTCAAGTGCGTAGAATGCGCCACCTCAACAACGCAGGCCAATTTGTAAATTGAATCTAAGTTGTTGATTTTGAAAGATTTTTAGTTGTTTGAATTAAGAATTAAAAAACTTTCAAAAAGAGGTTGACGCTCATACAGATCACTGTAGAATGCGCGCCTCTCCAGTCACAAGGCTTCGGCAAGTGATTGATTTTTAAGGGTTTTAACTTCGAGTTTGAATTTAAAATTACTTAAAAAAACAGGTTGACGCTGACACGAAACACTGTAGAATGCGCGCCTCGCTTGAGTTAAGCCTTCGGGATTTAAGTTAAGCGCCTTGATTTAAAGTGTTGTTTTTAAAAACAAAATTTGAAATTAAGGGTTGACAAAGAAAAGCGGTTCTGTAGAATACGCGCCTCGCTTCGAGAGAAGCTCTGCACTAACTAAGTTAGAAAGCAGAAAAGAAATGGCCAGTCCGAGCGACGGTCACGATCTTTAAAAACGAATTCAGACAATTCGTGTGGGTACTTACCGAGAGTCGAGATGTGCAGCTTCTTAGGAAGCAAAAGACTTTTTCGAGTAAGTCGAAACACTGT
>JBFEWA010000219.1:0-5670 GCA_041546605.1 Bermanella sp. | reverse complement strand
TTTGGCTGTATCGCTTGAAGATCTAGGGCATAAAACCAATAACGAGAAAGCACTTGTTTTGGCTGAAGCGTTAAATGATGCAACGGGTAAGTTCCTAGACCATGACCGCTCTCCACATCGCAGTGTAGGCGAGGTAGACAATCGCGGCAGTCACTTCTATCTGGCTTTATATTGGGCAGAAGCATTGGCTGACCAAGATAAAGATCAGGAACTAAAAGCAATCTTTGCAAAAGTGGCTTCTGAGCTTGAAGGGCATCGAAGTGAGATTGTGGCGGAGCTGAGCAAGGCTCAAGGGACTGGGGCGGATATTGGTGGGTATTACCATCCTGATCCAGCAAAAGCCTCCAAGGTTATGCGCCCAAGTGTCACTCTAAACAGCATCATAGATGCTTTATAAATAGCAAAAAGCCCGGTTTACCGGGCTTTTTTGTGCCTGTTAGGCGTCTTCAGTAGCGCCTAATACCTTCTCTCTATTCTCAGATTGCTTATCTTTATTAGGAGAAAGCATATCTAGAGGCGTAATATTAATGGCATGAGTACCATTATCACTAGGCTTGGTATCAAACTGGACAGATTGCCCAGCTTTTAGGGTTTTGTAACCTTCCGTTTGAATAGAAGAATAGTGGGCAAACAGATCTTCGCCGCCAGTGTCGGATAGAATGAATCCGTAACCCTTGGCATTGTTAAACCATTTTACTTTCCCTGTTTGCATGAGTTGTACTCCAAAACCAGACTTGTATTTATTATTTTTGGAACCATATAGTCGTAATATGACAGTTAGGCTATGAATTCCGAACAAAAGTTACATTGTGGCAATCTAAATGTTTTGTCAAGGGTTAGAATCGGAAATTATAAGCAGTTTTATATGGGATTTTATGAAGATTAAGGCACGGCAGAATGCATGAAAGTAAACTAACCTTAAGTATGGGGGAAGACAAAAGGGATGAGGAACATGGCATAACTGTTGCTCCAGTTAAGCCAGAGCTAAAAAGACCGTCAATGTACCAGGTAGTCATGTTAAATGATGATTACACTCCCATGGATTTTGTCATTGAGGTTTTGATCCTGTTTTTTTCAATGGATATAGAAAAAGCATCTCAAGTGATGCTGGCTGTACACACTCAGGGCAAAGCTGTGTGTGGTGTTTTCACGAAAGATGTTGCTGAAACTAAAGCGGCTCAAGTGGTGGCTTTTGCTAAAGAGAATCAGCACCCATTAATGTGTGACGTGCAGCAGGTTAAATAAGGGGAACCCTATGTTAAATCGCGATCTCGAAGCCACGCTCAATACGGCTTTTAAAGAGGCAAGGGCAAAACACCATGAGTTTATGACTGTGGAGCACCTGCTATTGTCCCTAACATCTAATGATGCTGCTAAAGAGGTATTGGTCGCCTGCGGGGCGGAGGTTGAACGCCTAAGTAAGGATCTACAGGATTTTGTAGATTCCACAACGCCACTACTGCCTGAAGGCGATACAGATCGTGAAACTCAGCCAACCTTGGGGTTTCAGCGAGTCCTACAAAGAGCGGTTTTCCATGTACAAAGCTCTGGTAAATCGGAAGTAACTGGCGCCAATGTATTGGTGGCCATTTTTAGTGAGCAAGAAAGCCAAGCGGTTTATTTTTTGAAGCAACAAAATATCGCTCGCATTGATGTTGTGAATTTTATTAGTCATGGCATTTCAAAACTCTCAGGCGAGCAAGAAGAAGCCGAATCCGAAAATCTTGAAGAAGAATCTGGTACTGAAAGTTCTTCCGCTGCACTGGATAACTATGCCACCAATTTAAATAAGCTCGCCAAAGAAGGGAAAATTGATCCACTTATTGGTCGTGATGAAGAGCTGCTTCGCTGCATTCAAATTCTTTCGCGCAGAAGAAAAAACAACCCGCTGTTAGTGGGTGAGTCTGGCGTGGGTAAAACCGCCATCGCCGAAGGTCTTGCAAAACGCATCGTTGATAATCAAATCCCTGAGATTATGAAGGAAGCCGTTGTCTACAGCTTGGACATGGGTGCTTTATTGGCGGGTACAAAATACCGCGGTGACTTTGAAAAACGCTTTAAAGCCTTGCTGGCCGAGTTAAAACGCCAGCCAAAAGCCATTTTGTTTATCGATGAAATTCATACCATTATCGGTGCAGGTGCTGCATCCGGTGGCGTCATGGATGCATCCAATCTTTTAAAGCCATTACTAAGTGGTGGTCAATTACGCTGCATGGGTTCAACCACGTTTAATGAGTTTCGCGGAATTTTTGAGAAGGACAGTGCTTTGGCCAGACGCTTCCAAAAAATTGATGTGGTAGAGCCGAGCGTTGAAGATACTTATAAGATCCTTAAGGGTCTTAAAACGCAATTTGAAGAGCATCACCACCTAAAATACACAGATAAAGCATTGCGTGCGGCTTCTGAACTAGCGGATCGCTATATTCGCGATCGCCATATGCCAGACAAGGCCATTGATGTCATCGATGAGGTGGGTGCAGGACAGCAACTGCTTGCCGTTAGTAAACGCAAAAAAGTTATTCAAGTAGCTGACGTGGAAAAAGTCGTGGCAAAAATTGCACGTATACCCTCACGCAGCGTCAATGTGGACGACAAAAAGCTTCTGCAAAATCTTGATAAGAACATGAAGATGATGGTGTTTGGCCAAGATGAAGCCATTACCGGTCTTGCCAATGCCATCAAGCTTTCAAGAGCGGGCTTAAAAGCACCCGAGAAGCCTATTGGTTCATTCTTGTTTGCAGGTCCTACTGGTGTAGGTAAAACAGAAGTGACTCGCCAACTGGCTCACGTTATGGGAATGGAGCTTGTGCGCTTCGATATGTCAGAGTACATGGAGGCCCATACCGTATCTCGTTTGATTGGCGCACCCCCAGGCTATGTTGGTTATGACCAAGGTGGCTTACTGACTGAAGCGGTTAATAAAACCCCTCACTGTGTGTTGTTATTGGATGAGATTGAAAAAGCGCATCCAGATGTTTTTAATCTGCTATTGCAGGTTATGGATCATGGTACGTTGACTGACAACAATGGCCGTAAAACTGATTTCCGCCATGTGGTGCTAATCATGACCACCAATGCTGGTGCAGAGGCGAGTAGCCGTCGCTCCATTGGCTTTAATGAGCAGAACCACACTACAGATGCCATGGAAGTAATTCGTAAGCAGTTTACGCCTGAGTTCCGTAACCGTTTAGACGCCATTATTCAGTTTGCAGCCCTTGGCAAGGATGTGATTGGCCATGTGGTTGATAAGTTCTTAACCGAGCTTCAAGCGCAACTTGATGATAAGAAAGTGGTTATTTATGCGACGGATGCGGCGCGCGAGTGGCTATCTGAGCATGGCTATGATCCACAAATGGGTGCAAGACCTATGGCAAGATTGATTCAAGAGAAGGTTAAAAAGCCTTTAGCAGAAATGATTCTATTTGGAGAGCTTGCGGATAAAGGCGGCACGGTGAAAATTGATCTGCTTGATGACGAGATTGGTTTGACCATTGTATGTGATGAACTGGAAGAGGTCGAAAGCTAATACAGCTTTCGCTTTTTTAATCAGGTATAAAAAAAGCCCCAATGGGGCTTTTTTTATTAGCGAGCGCGGTAGGTAATGCGCCCTTTGCTTAGGTCATAAGGTGTTAATTCAACTTTAACCTTATCGCCTGTTAAGATGCGGATGTAGTTTTTACGCATCTTACCGGAAATATGTGCAGTTACGACATGGCCGTTTTCAAGCTTAACGCGGAACATTGTGTTTGGAAGGGTGTCGATTACTTCACCGTCCATTTCAATGTGGTCTTCTCTAGACATTCATTCACCTGGGTAACATTAAAAACGGAGCGCATTCTGCCTGAAATTCAGGCAATTAGCTAGACCTGTTCGGTTAAGGGCTGCCAATTTTCCCCATTAAATATTTCAAGGGGCTTAAATTGGGCTTTATAGTGCATTTTTTGACTGTTTTTTACCCAATAACCCAGATACACGTAAGGCAGATTCATTTCTCTAGCTATTTTGCACAGCAGTAGAACCGCAAGGGTGCCTAGGCTCGATTTCTCGAGCTCAGGATCAAAATAGGTGTAAATAGCACTCAGGCCATCATCAAGGGCATCGGTCACACTGCAAGCGATGAGCCTGCCTTCGTCACGAAGCTCGAGAAAATAGCTGTATTTTTCTGGGCTAACCAAAAAACTCTTATATTGATCTTCGCTTGGCGGATACATGTCACCATCTCTGTGTCTGGTTTTGATGTAGTGCTCGTATAGATTGTAGTGCTCCTGGGAAAACTCAGAGCGCACCAGAGAGTAACTTAAATGCTGATTACTATTTAAAATCCGCTTAAAGCGCTTGGAGTTTAAATTAATATCCTGAGCACAAATGCGGCAGGATAGGCATGCATCACATTGTTTGCAGTGTGGGCGATAAAAATGATTGCCAGAGCGCCTGAAGCCAATACGAGTGAGTTGTGAGTATTGAGCCCAGCTCGGCGGTGTAGCATGGTCCAAAAATACGGAATTTGCCTTTAAATTAGGCAGGTAGCTACAGGCGTGATCCTCACTCAAGGTTAATAGCTTGATTTGCTGATCATCATTGGAATTGACTTTATCCAACTTGCCACTCCTTGCCGGGCTGTTTTCGGGTTGCTTTTGCCAGTATATCCAAGAATTGACTGCGTGGAATTTCTTGGGCGCCTAAACTTGCTAGGTGAGGGTTGTGAACCTGACAGTCAATCAACTCAAAACCCTGTTGAGCTAGGTTCTTACACAGCCAAGCAAAAGCCACCTTGCTGGCATTGTCTTTTCTCGAAAACATGGACTCTCCAAAGAACACTTGCCCAATGGCAATGCCGTATAGGCCTCCCACAAGCTCATTGTCATGCCAACACTCAATTGAATGGGCGAAACCAAGCTCGTGTAGCTTGGTGTAAGCGGTAATAATGTCTGAATTAATCCATGTGCCGTCTTGCTTATCCCTTGGGGCGGCACAGGCTCGCATAACCTCTGCAAAGCATTTATCACTGGTTACGGTATATGTGTTTTTACGCATAAACTTGGCCAAACTACGAGAAGGCTTGAATGCTTGCGGAAAAATCACGGATCTTGGGTCTGGCGACCACCACAATATGGGCTCATTTGGGTTGTACCAAGGGAAAATGCCTAAAGAATAGGCATTCAAAAGTCGCTCAGCTGATAAATCACCACCAGCCGCTAGAAGGCCATTTGGGTCCTTCAAGGCGTATTCGTATTGCGGAAATAGGGTTGGATCTTCATTTAACCAGTAAATCGGTTGGTTCATGGGAAACCCTGCTAGATAATTTCAGCTAAGACAGTACAATCAGTCGGAATAATTACAATATCCTAGGCTAGTGTCTAAGTGCTTCAAAATAAAGAAAAAGTTAATATAGATTGGCACTCCCAATTAAATGCCGTGATCCGCGAAGGCCGTGTCTTTCTATTGGTCGTTTTGGCGGCTTTTCTGTTGCTCTCTCTATTGTCTTACAGTGTGAATGATCCCGCTTGGCGTCAGGCTCAATCTGGCTTGCAAGTGAGCAATTATGGCGGCCGCATCGGTGCTTTTATAGCAGACTTGCTGTTCTCATTATTTGGCTATATGGCTTACTTGTTGGCGGTTATCCCTATATTACGTGGCATTCAGCGCTTTCGTGGCTTGGACATCCAGTAC
>JBFEWA010000248.1:0-5073 GCA_041546605.1 Bermanella sp. | reverse complement strand
GCAGGACTAGGCGAACTTTGGTCTCGTATCAAATTCGTTATCCTAGCGATTGTCGTATACCGTATCGGTGCACATATTCCGGTACCTGGTATCAACCCTGATCGTCTAGCGGCGTTGTTCGAACAGAACCAAGGCACCATTCTGAGCATGTTTAACATGTTCTCCGGTGGTGCATTGGAGCGTATGTCGATCTTCGCTCTAGGTATCATGCCGTACATTTCTGCCTCTATTATTATGCAGTTATTGACGGCGGTGAGCCCGCACCTTGAAGCCCTCAAAAAAGAGGGTGAAGCTGGTCGTCGTAAAATCAGTCAGTACACCCGCTATGGCACTGTGCTGTTAGCGCTGGTTCAAGGTTTCGGCGTATCCGCCGGCCTTGCCAGTCAAGGTGTGTCATTTGACGCTTCACCACTGTATTACTTAACTGCGGTTTCATCGTTTGTATGTGGCGCGGTTTTCCTAATGTGGTTGGGCGAGCAAGTGACAGAGCGTGGTATCGGTAACGGTATTTCGCTACTGATTTTTGCCGGTATCGTTGCAGGCTTGCCTGGTGCCATCGGTCAATCTTTTGAATCTGCTCGTCAAGGTGATACCAACATTGCATTATTGTTGGCCATTGCCGTGCTTGCAGTATTGATTGTTGCTTTCGTTGTGTTCGTAGAACGTGGACAACGTCGCATTGCAATCAATTACGCTAAGCGTCAGCAAGGTCGCAAAGTATTTGCGGCTCAAAGCAGTCACTTACCACTTAAAATTAACATGGCAGGTGTGATTCCACCTATCTTCGCCTCATCTATCCTACTGTTTCCGGCTTCCATCGGTCAGTGGTTTGGACGTACCGAAGGTATGGAATGGTTACAAGATGTGTCTTTGGCCCTAGGCCCAAGCCAGCCTTTATACCTGATTTTGTTCTCTCTAGCGGTTATCTTCTTCTGCTATTTCTATACGGCCTTGATGTTCAACAGCAAGGACATATCAGAAAACCTTAAGAAGTCTGGGGCCTTTATCCCAGGTATCCGTCCGGGACTGCAAACCGCCCAATATGTTGATGGTGTGTTAGGTCGATTAACTTTATTTGGCGCTTTATACATAACTGCTGTATCATTGCTGCCCCAATTCTTGGTGGTGGCGGCCGACGTGCCCTTCTACTTTGGTGGTACCTCCCTACTTATCGTAGTGGTGGTAGTCATGGACTTTATGTCACAAGTGCAATCCCATCTGATGTCTCATCAGTACGAGAGCCTTATGAAGAAGTCTAATTTGAATGGTATTGGCGGCGGTTTGGTACGCTAATCGAGGTCTAACTGGAGACTTTCCATGAAAGTACGTGCTTCAGTGAAGAAGATTTGCCGTGAATGTAAAATCATTCGTCGTAACGGCAGCGTGCGTGTGATCTGTACAGATCCTAAGCACAAACAACGTCAAGGTTAATCCCCGCCGACGTTGTAACTGGGGGATAGGCTTAATCGGCCAGGGTTTGCGCTCTGGCCGAGGATTCTTTATTGTGCCTATCCAGATAAAGGCATCAACACGCGAATTTTGCGTGAGATGGGGTGAAAAATGGCTCGTATAGCCGGTGTAAACATTCCTGACAACAAACATGCAGTCATCTCTTTGACGTATGTATATGGTGTTGGCTTGCCTACTGCTAAGCAAATTTGTAAAGCAGTTGGTATTGAAGAATCAACTAAAATTGCTGATCTGTCTGAAGAAAAATTAGACGAGATCCGTACCGAAGTTGGCAAATTTACTGTTGAAGGTGACCTTCGTCGTGAAGTATCCATGAGCATCAAGCGATTGATGGATCTTGGTTGTTTCCGCGGTATTCGTCACCGTCGCAGTCTGCCTCTACGTGGCCAGCGCACGAAAACTAATGCGCGTACCCGTAAGGGCCCACGTAAGCCAATTAAGCGTTAATAGGGCAGGGTTGATTTATGGCAAAGCCACAACGTAACGTTAAGAAAAAAATTAAAAAGTCCGTCGTAGACGGCGTGGCGCACATCCATGCGTCATTTAACAACACTATCGTAACTATTACTGACCGTCAGGGTAATGCTCTATCTTGGGCAACTGCCGGTGGTTCTGGTTTCCGTGGTTCTCGTAAGAGTACCCCTTTCGCTGCACAGGTTGCTGCGGAACGCGCTGGTGAAGCTGCAAAAGAGTACGGTTTGAAAAACCTAGACGTGGAAGTTAAAGGTCCAGGTCCTGGTCGTGAATCAGCTGTGCGTGCATTAAATGCATGTGGCTACAAGATTGGCAACATTACTGATGTGACACCTATTCCTCACAACGGTTGCCGTCCACCTAAGAAACGTCGCGTATAAGGGGACAGAACTATGGCTCGATATATTGGACCTAAGTGTAAGTTGTCTCGTCGTGAAGGTACTGACCTTTTCTTGAAGAGCGGCGTTCGTGCACTAGACTCAAAATGTAAATTAGAAACCAAGCCAGGTGTACACGGTGCAGGCCGTGGCCGTCTATCTGACTATGGTTTACAGCTACGTGAAAAGCAAAAAGTACGTCGTATCTACGGCATTCTTGAAAAGCAATTCCGTGGTTACTACCAAGAAGCAGCACGTGTTAAAGGTGCTACAGGTGAAAACCTACTTAAACTTCTTGAGACTCGTTTGGATAACGTGGTTTATCGCATGGGCTTCGGCTCAACTCGCGCTGAAGCACGTCAATTGGTATCTCACAAAGCAATCGCTGTAAACGGCCAAACCGTTAACATTCCTTCTTACAACGTTAAGAGTGGTGATGTGGTTGCGATTCGTGAAAAAGCGAAAAATCAACTACGTATTAAAGGTGCACTAGAATTAGCATCTCAGCGTGGCGATATCGCTTGGATCGACGTTGATGCCAAGAAAATGGAAGGTACGTTCAAAGCAGTTCCTGAACGTTCTGAGTTATCAGCCGAGATCAATGAACAATTGATCGTCGAATTGTACTCTAAGTAATATAGAACAGGGGCAGCTATGCAGCGTTCAGTGAACGAATTTCTAACTCCGCGCCACATTCAGGTAGAGCAGGTTAGCAATACTCAGGCAAAAGTAACTCTGGAGCCATTAGAACGTGGCTTTGGCCACACTTTAGGTGCTGCGTTGCGTCGTATCCTTCTCTCTTCTATGCCTGGCGCCGCCATTGTAGAAGTTGAAATTGAAGGTGTTCTTCATGAGTACAGCACTATTGAAGGTGTGCAAGAAGACGTAATCGAAATCTTGCTAAACCTTAAAGGTGTGGCAGTTAAGCTGCATGAGCGTGAAGAAGCTTATCTTACTCTACAAAAATCTGGCGCAGGTCAGGTTACTGCTGCTGATATCCAATTGGATCACGGTGTTGAAATCGCTAACCCAGAACACGTTATCGCCAACTTGGCTGATAAAGGTTCTTTGAAAGTGAACATCAAGGTAGCAGCAGGTCGTGGTTATGAGACTGTAGAGTCTCGTAACCAAAACGAAGAAGAGACAAAAGCAATTGGTAAATTGCAGTTAGATGCGACTTACAGCCCGGTTAAGCGTGTAGCTTACGGTGTTGAAAACGCTCGTGTCGAACAGCGTACTGATTTAGATAAGCTGGTTATTGATCTAGAAACTAACGGCACCATTGAGCCAGAAGAAGCGATTCGTCGCTCTGCTACTATCCTGCAGCAACAGCTTGCAGTGTTCGTAGACTTGCAAAATGAAGCTGAACCAGAGCCAGTTGAAGTGGAAGACGAGATTGATCCGATCCTACTTCGTCCGGTTGATGATCTAGAGCTAACAGTACGTTCTGCAAACTGCTTAAAAGCAGAAAACATTTACTACATCGGTGATCTGATTCAGCGCACCGAAGTTGAGTTGCTGAAAACCCCTAACTTGGGTAAGAAGTCATTAACCGAAATTAAAGACGTGTTGGCTTCTCGCGGTTTGTCTCTTGGTATGCACCTAGAGAACTGGCCACCAGCTAGTTTGAAAAAAGATGACAAAGCGCTTGCCTAAGGCAGGTTTGAGGTAAGGAATTAAATCATGCGCCATCGTAAAAGTGGTCGTCACTTAAACCGAACCAGTTCGCACCGTCAAGCTATGTTCAAGAACATGGCAGTGTCGTTGTTCGAACACGAGATCATTAAAACTACTTTGCCTAAAGCAAAAGAGTTGCGTCGTGTGGCTGAGCCTTTAATTACGCTAGCAAAAGAAGATTCTGTTGCTAACCGTCGTTTGGCTTTCTCACGCACTCGCTCTAAAGAAGCGGTTGGTAAACTGTTCAACGAACTTGGTCCTCGCTACCAAGAACGTAATGGCGGTTACCTACGTATTCTTAAGTGCGGTTTCCGTGCAGGCGACAACGCTCCTATGGCTTACGTAGAGCTAGTAGATCGTCCAGTAGCAAGCGAAGTTGTTGAAGAATCTGAAGATTAATCGACGCTTTGTTTGATACAAAAAGGCAGCTTCGGCTGCCTTTTTTTATGTGTGTTCAAATTGAAAGTAAAAGAAGTATTTATGTCTAATGTATCCATAAAGCCCCTCACTTGGACCGGTTACTTTGAGGGAGTGTCATTCTTATTGTTACTGGGCGTAGCCATGCCGTTAAAGTATTACATGGGCGTGTATGAACCGGTGAAATACATAGGTATGGCCCATGGCGTGTTATTCATGTTGTACGTGTACATGTTAATGAGCACTGCCGCCAAAGTTAAAATGCCTTTGTGGGCCATGCCAAGTGGTGTGCTTGCGTCGTTGTTACCGTTCGGGCCGTTTGTGTTTGATCGATTGTTGAAGCGTTCGTTGAACGCTTGATTTGTAGGCGGACAGCTTCTGTCCGCTAGCTTGCTTCAGTCATTCCCGCGTAGGCGGGTATCCACTTGCGCATGTGCGTTACCGTTGCATGGTGAATTATCTGAATTGTTGTGTGCTGGTAGATTAAAGCCAGCACGGTTTCTTTGTGGGGAGGTATCCCCTCTTCTTTTCTCACCTTCGCACCGCTCGGCTCTTATTGGGAGATCGATAATTTTGGTTGTAGCGGTGTTCAGAAATCAATTATTGTTACAGGAACGGATTTGGTTCTCGGTTCGTTCTGGGATATTCTTGCTGGGCG
>JBFEWA010000241.1:0-5168 GCA_041546605.1 Bermanella sp. | reverse complement strand
TGATGAAAGAACCCACCTTGTGTGGGTTTTTTTATGTCTGTGAGAAATGAAGAAATTCAATCAACTCTCTCGCCGTCAGCACGTAATGAACATCGAGCTAAAATCAAGTAATTGGTTTTTGATTCTTGTATAAGAAAAAGCCCACTTTTTAGTGGGCTTTTTTTGTGCCTGTCGTTTGCGTTAGACGTTAGACGGGCTGTGTGTATTTTCAGGATTTTTTTTGTCAAAGCTTTTGTTACTCAACTCACTTTAATTCATAGCCTTTAAAAATGTACGAGCTCGCACCTGCGAGCGATAAACGTCACCGATATAACAGGCACACTCTTGCTCTCTCCCGTCTCCCGTCTCCCGTCTCCCGTCTCCCGTCTCCCGTCTCAACATTATGCTAAACTGCGTCTTCCCTTTTCCGTCTAGCGTATTGCAGAGATGCCAGAATTACCCGAAGTCGAAACCACCCGCGCCGGTATCGCCCCACACATAGATGGCAAAACCATTGCTAAATTGGATATCAGGCAACCCCAATTACGCTGGCCCATTCCCGATGACCTGCCGCAACTGGTAAAAAACCAAACCGTATTGGCGGTGCGTCGCCGTGCTAAGTATTTGCTAATTGATATCGGTAAAAGCAAATTAAAAGGCACGCTGATTATTCACCTAGGTATGTCTGGCTCGTTACGAGTGATTAAAGGCCCGGCACCGGCGCCCCTTAAGCATGAACATTTTGATTTGGTGTTTAGCAAAGATTTAATGCTGCGCTTTACCGATCCACGCCGCTTTGGTGCGTGCTTGTGGCAAGACGCACACGCTCAAGAGAATCCGTATTTAGATCACTTTGGGCCAGAGCCATTAAGCGATGACTTTGATGGCGAATACCTCTTCAATAAAAGTCGCAAACGCACCAGTGCGATCAAAACCTTCATCATGGATCAAAAGATCGTGGTGGGCGTGGGGAATATTTATGCCAGTGAGTCCCTGTTCTTAAGTGGTTTTAATCAAAAGAAAGCGGCCGGTAAAATCAGTGCCGCCAAATACGATCAACTGGTGACAAGTATTAAGCAGGTATTAGCCAAAGCCATTAGCGAGGGCGGCACCACCTTAAAAGACTTTGTGGGCAGTGATGGCAAGCCGGGGTATTTCGCCCAGCAGCTTAACGTGTATGGACGTAAAGATGCGCCATGTCCCGTTTGTGCAACGCCCATTAAGCAAATAACCCAAGGCCAACGCAGCACCTTTTATTGCAGCCAGTGTCAAAAGTGACGAGATACTCGCCATCCCACGAGAAAAGCTGATATAGTTCGCTCAATAATAAGTGCCATGTACAAGGACAATAACAATGCTAAACCTTTCTAGCCAACTGAAACACTGCATGATGATTCTGGCCGCCGTGTGCATGTTTGCGCTACCTATGCATTCACAAGCGCAAGAAATTGATGAAACACCGTCTGCTGCTGCCATGGCTTTTGATGGTTTAATCATTCGCCCATTAACCCTTGTGGCCACGGCTGTGGGCACTGTGATTTGGGTTGCTACTCTGCCATTTAGTTTATTAGGCGGTAACGCTGGGGAAGCGGCGGATGTTTTGGTACTTGCACCCGCTAAGGCCACATTCATTCGTTGTTTGGGTTGCACCCAAAGCGGTCGTAAGATCGAGTACGAAGACGACTAATCCCGCTAAGTCATCCAATAAAAAAGGCGCTTTAAGCGCCTTTTTTATTGCCTGTGTTTTTTGACGGCCTTGTTCTAATAGCCCATCTCGGTGAGTATCTCGTCATAACCTTTTTGATAATGATCGTATTTGAAGGTATAGCCGGCATCCAGCAAACGCTTACAGGATAAGCGTTTATTGCCGCGACGAGAGGCCTCGGGCACATCGTGATCTGGCTCCACATCACCAATACGATCTTTCAGCCATTCGAGAATTTCAAACAAGGTGGTGGGACTTGGGTCTGTGCCTATGTACAGCTCTTCCACCTTCTTGCCCGCCATGTCTTGCTCAATTAAGAACGCCAACACGCCGATGCAATCATCCCTATGAATACGATTGGTCCACATGTCTGGCTCAGGATCACAGTGATTACCGCTTTTGGCTTGGTTAATGAGACGAGTACGCCCTGGGCCATAAATGCCACTGAAGCGCACCGCCGTGTGGGGATATTCACTTTGCGCCAGCTTGGCCTCGGCCTCTAGCATTTTGCGGCCGGCAAATGCCGTGGGCTCAGCTGGAGTAGATTCATCTACCCATGAACCATCGTGTTGTGGATACACACTGGTACTGGAAACAAAAATCACCCGCTTAGGCTGTTGATGCTGTTGTTTTAACAACGCCAAAATATGCACTAAGCCGTGTACGTAGTAAGCATCATAGCCTTCTTCAGAGAACTCTGGGCTGGCAATGGAGTACACCACGTAATCGAGATTTTCTGGGATTTGTCCGATGAGGGTTTCCATGTCGGAAACATCGGCACTCAAGGTGGTCACGCCATCGCCGATGGGCTTCTCGCTGCGGCGCATCCCCCAAACCGAATGGCCTTGGGCGGCCATGTGCTTGGCCAGTCCACCGCCAATATCGCCACTGCCTACGATTAATATCCGCGCCATATCTACTCCTTATGATAGAAAACAGCTATCACCGCTTTATTTGCATCTAAGTTAAGCTTAGACTTTGAGCGCACTATAGCGGAATCTGAGGGCAGCTAAAACATGACGTTATCGGAACTAAAATACATAGTCGCCCTCGCTCAAGAACGGCACTTTGGCCGAGCGGCTGAGCGCTGCTTTGTCAGTCAACCTACCCTTAGTGTGGCAATAAAGAAGCTAGAAAGCGAATTAGGCATCAGTTTATTTGAACGCTCAAAAAACGCCGTGAGCGTCACGCCTTTAGGTGAGCAAGTGGTACATCAAGCCCAAGTGGTGCTAGAGAACGTGCGCTCGCTGCAAGATATTGCCCAAGGTGGCAAAGACCAATTAAAGGGTCCACTAAAGATTGGCGCCATCTTCACCATTGGCCCATATCTATTTCCCCATTTGATTCCACAGGTGCAACAACTGGCGCCGGAAATGCCACTGTACATCGAAGAAAGTTACACCAAGGTGCTGCGCCAAAAACTGCGCGAAGGGGAATTAGACGTCATCATAGTGGCCCTGCCTTTTACCGAACCGGACGTTCTGACAAAGCCGTTATACGACGAACCCTTTGAAGTGCTACTGCCCAAAGAGCACGAGTGGCTCAAACAAAAAGCCATCAGCCCAGATTTATTACCCGACAGTGATTTGCTGCTATTAGGGGAAGGCCATTGCTTCCGTGACCAAGTGTTGGATATGTGCCCGGGGCTCAACAAACACCAAAATACCAAGTTAAAAGCCATCGCCGAGGGCAGCTCCTTAGAAACCCTAAGACACATGGTGGCCTCCGGATTGGGCATTACTGTCTTACCCAAAAGCGCCACCGGTGTGGGTTTGTATGCAAACGGTTGGTTAGAAACGCGCCCCTTTGTACGCCCGACACCTTCGCGTACCGTGGCCATTGCTTGGCGCGCCAGCTTCCCTCGTCCTAAGGCGGTGGATTTGATCACACAAGCGGCGAGTTTATGTCGACTGTTTTAGAACAATCATTAGGCCGCTCACCGGTTACCGAGTTAAAGCACGTAGGAGACAAGCTGGCAGAAAAACTGGCCAAGCTGGGCATCCATTCTATTCAGGATCTGCTGTTTCATTTGCCCCTGCGCTATCAAGATCGCACACGCATTACGCCCATTGGTGCCTTGCGTCCTAACGTGGATGTGGTGATCGAAGGGGAAATCATGTTGGCCGATGTGGTGTTTGGTAAACGTCGCTCTTTGGCCGTGCGTTTACAAGATGGCACTGGCACCATCACCTTACGCTTTTATCATTTCAGTGGTGCACAAAAAAATAATTTAAAAAAAGGCGCACGCATTCGCTGTTACGGCGAAGTGCGTCGCGGGCGCGCTGGCTTAGAGCTGTATCACCCGGAATATCAATTTGTGGAAGATCTGGCCGCTTTACCCACAGAAGATACCCTCACGCCCATTTACCCCAGCACAGAAGGCTTAACCCAAGCCCGCTGGCGCCAGCTCATGACCCAAGTGCTTATGTTGCTAAAAAAGGGACGCGCCATTGATGATTTAATTCCCGCGCCTTTGCTTTCCCCTTACGGCTTGCCAGATTTACGCAGCGCCCTGTTGTATTTGCATCAGCCACCTGTGGGCGCCAATTTAGAAGAATTAGAAAACAGCCAGCACCCCACACAAAAGCGCTTAATCATGGAAGAGTTACTGGCCCATAATTTGAGCCTGTTAAAAATGCGCGAGTCTATTCAACAGGATCGCGCGCCGGTTTTGCCTCCCGCCGAAACATTAAAAACGCCGTTTTTAAATGGACTGCCGTTTAGCCCCACCAACGCACAACAACGCGTGGTAAATGAAATCCAACAGGATCTCAGCAAGGGCATTCCCATGCTACGTTTGGTGCAAGGAGATGTGGGCTCAGGAAAAACCCTGGTGGCCGCCCTAGCGGCTTTGAGTGCCCTTGAGCAGGGTTATCAGGTGGCACTAATGGCGCCCACTGAGATTTTAGCGGAGCAACATTTTAAGAACTTCCAAAGCTGGTTCGAACCCTTGGGTATTTCCATGGCGTGGCTGGCGGGCAAAGTGAAAGGCAAAGCTCGGCAAGCGGCGCTGGCAACCATTGCCAGTGGCGAAGCGCAATTGGTGATTGGCACCCATGCCCTGTTCCAAGACGAAGTGGTCTTTGCCAACTTAGGCCTCGCCATTATTGATGAACAACACCGTTTTGGTGTACATCAGCGTTTGGCGTTAAAACAAAAAGGCAAAGGACTCAGCCCCCACCAACTGATCATGACGGCCACTCCCATACCGCGTACTTTGGCCATGAGCGCCTACGCAGATTTGGATACCAGTGTCATTGATGAGCTGCCCCCTGGACGCACACCTGTGAATACCGTGGCCATTGATCAGCAACGCCGCGAGCAAATTATCGAGCGTATTCGTAACGCGTGTTTGAGCGGTCGCCAAGCCTATTGGGTATGTACCTTGATCGAAGAAAGCGAAGCCTTAGAAGCACAAGCCGCGGAAGTGACCTCCCAAGAATTAAAAGAAGCGCTGCCGGAATTAAATATCGCCTTGGTACAC
>JBFEWA010000387.1:0-2902 GCA_041546605.1 Bermanella sp. | reverse complement strand
TTTGCCACCGCCAACCTTGTTTGATTATTTGCCCGATGACGCCTTGATGTTCATTGATGAAAGCCATGTGACCATTCCTCAATTTGGTGCCATGTACAAAGGGGATCGCTCCCGTAAAGAAACCTTGGTTGAATTCGGCTTTCGCTTACCGTCTGCATTGGATAATCGCCCTATGCGCTTTGAAGAGTGGGAGGCCATTTCGCCGCAAGCCATATTTGTGTCGGCCACGCCGGGTAAATATGAAGCGGAACACCAAGATGCTGTGATTGAGCAAGTGGTGCGTCCAACGGGCTTGGTGGATCCGGTGGTGGAAGTGCGCCCGGCTACCACACAGGTGGATGATGTGTTGGGAGAAATTCGTCAGCGCACACAACTGGGTGAGCGTATTTTGATCACAGTGTTAACCAAGCGCATGGCCGAAGATTTAACGGATTTTCTCATGGAGCATGATGTACGCGTGCGCTATTTACACAGTGATATCGACACGGTGGAGCGCATTGAGATTATCCGAGATTTACGTTTGGGCGAGTTTGATGTGTTAGTGGGTATTAACTTATTGCGTGAGGGCTTGGATATTCCAGAGGTGGCCTTGGTGGCGATTTTTGATGCCGACAAAGAAGGCTTCTTACGCTCGGATCGCTCGTTAATCCAAACAATAGGTCGTGCGGCTCGTAATGAAAAAGGTAAGGCCATTTTATATGCTGAAAGAATCACTGACTCGATGAGGCGTGCCATGGATGAAACGGAACGTCGTCGTGAAAAACAAGTGGCGTTCAATAAAGAGCATGGTATTACGCCGACGTCGGTGCGTAAGAGTGTGGAAGATATTCTTGAAGGTGCCATCACCCCAGGTAAGAAAATAGGGAGCAAGAAGCGTGGTAAAGGACAGGTGGAAGGACAGGATGAAATCATGGCCCGCATGACGCCGATTGAGATCGAAAAGCGCATTGGCAAGGTGGAGGATGCCATGTTAAGTGCTGCGCGAGAATTGAAATTCGAAGAAGCGGCCCGTTATCGAGACGAATTGGAGCAATTAAAGCTTCAGTTGATTAAGAATAGCTAGAAATAGGCCGTTCTTAATCCTGAAATAGAAAAGCCCAGCTTGGTAACAAGCTGGGCTTTTGAATTCTGGTAGTCGCGACTAGATTCGAACTAGCGACCCCCACCATGTCAAGGTGGTGCTCTAACCAACTGAGCTACGCGACTTCAACGTGCTTATAACCAAATAAGCGATGCGCGCTGAATTTTACGTATTTTGCATGCCTTTGCAAGCTAAGTCTTTCTGTAGGCTCGATTTTTTGCGTGTTATGGGGCTCAGTTTATTCCACTTAATAGTGAAATCTGCTTTAATGTCGCGCTTTATTTATTCTTATGCTCGGATGCTTTCGCTGGGCGATGTAGTGGGCGGTACTTGGTAGGTACAACAGCTGCTGCATAAGCAAGCGAAGTCGGCATCTCGCACTCTAGAGTGTCGAGCCTTTAACCATGTGTGGCTTTGTAGGCCCCACCACTGAAATAGGACGCAACATGCCTGTCATTACCTTGCCTGATGGCTCCCAACGTGAATTTGAATCTGCCGTTTCTGTTATGGATGTTGCTGCGGATATTGGTACTGGTTTAGCCAAAGCAACCATTGCTGGTGTGGTAAATGGTCAATTAGTGGATGCCTGTGATGTTATCGAAAGCGATTCTGATCTGCGCATTATCACAGCCAAAGACCAAGAAGGTCTTGAGATTCTTCGCCACTCTTGTGCGCACTTATTAGGTCACGCCATCAAGCAGTTATGGCCAAACGTGAAAATGGCCATTGGTCCTGTGATTGAAAACGGCTTTTATTACGACATCGACGCTGATTTTCCAATCAACGAAGACGAGCTAAAGCAGCTTGAAAAACGCATGATGGAATTGGCTAAAACCAACTACGAAGTAGTGAAAAAAGTGGGTTCATGGCAGACCGCTCGCGATACGTTTGAAGCGCGCGGCGAATCTTACAAGATGGAAATCTTGGATGAGAACATTGGTCAAGACGAACAGCCAGCCCTTTATCACCACGAAGAATACATCGACATGTGTCGTGGTCCTCACGTGCCGAACATGAAGTTCTGTCAAAACTTCAAGCTGATGAAAGTCGCCGGCGCCTACTGGCGTGGTAACTCGGATAACAAGATGCTTCAGCGCATCTATGGTACTGCTTGGGCAGATAAAAAAGCCCTGAAAGCCTATTTAACCTTGTTAGAAGAAGCGGAAAAGCGTGATCACCGCAAACTGGGCAAGACTCTGGATTTATTCCATTGGCAAGAAGAAGCGCCAGGTATGGTGTTCTGGCATGGTAAAGGCTGGACAATCTACACCGAACTTGAAAAGTTCGTGCGTCAAAAGCTGTCTGAATATGGCTATGATGAAGTAAAAGCCCCTATGGTAATGGACCGCTCTTTATGGGAGCGCTCAGGTCACTGGGATAAATTCCAAGATGCCATGTTCACCACAGAATCTGAAAAGCGTGAATATGCCATTAAGCCAATGAACTGCCCGGGTCACATCCAGATCTTTAACCAAGGTCTTAAGTCTTACCGTGACCTGCCGCTACGTTTAGCAGAGTTTGGTTGCTGTCACCGTAATGAGCCATCAGGTGCATTACATGGCTTGATGCGTGTGCGCTCGTTTACTCAGGATGATGCGCATATCTTCTGTACGCCAGAACAAATCTTAGAAGAAGTGAATGGCTGTATTGCCATGATTCTAGAAACTTACAAGACCTTTGGTTTCCACGATGTGGCGGTGAAGCTGTCTACTCGTCCTGAGCAGCGCATTGGTAGTGAAGACATTTGGGATAACGCCGAGCAAGCGCTGGCGGATGCCCTTAAGTCCAGTGACCTTGAATTTGTGTATCAGCCGGGTGAAG
>JBFEWA010000239.1:0-5175 GCA_041546605.1 Bermanella sp. | reverse complement strand
GTAATTGTCATTTATCAAGGCCGATATCATGAACAAACTGCTCATTGGAATATGCACCACCAGCCTATTAATTGGCTGCTCTTCTCCTGCCATCAAAGACACTTCTCTTATCCAACAAGAAGCCATGAGCATGGTACAAAGTGGCGAACAAGACGTAAGCGCCATTCTTAACGAAGCCCGCGACTTACAAGTGCAAGCTCAACAAGCGGACCTTTACTTCTTCAGCCCAAAACACATGGCACAAGCCGAAGCAGAAATGGCAAAGGCTGAACAAGCATTCAAACAAAGCAAACCTGATCAAGAAATTCTCACCCATAGCCTAACCGCTAAGACCTTATTCCAACGGGGCCTTAAAATTAAACCCACAGTGGAAAATGATCTAAAACCAAGTTTCGACGCACTGGCCATGCTCAAAGAAATCAACACTCATACCGTTTTAAAAAGCGACTTTGAAGATTTAGAAAGCGATGTGAAAGACCTTATTTATCTAATCGAAGATGGCAAAGTGAGTGAAGCCAATAAAGATCAAGCTGACTTTTTAAAAGACGTCACCTCAGTGGAAATTGATACCCTAAAACAATCCTTCCTTAATCCTGCTGAGAACGCGCTAGAAAAAGCAGAAGATGCAGACGCCGAAGAATTTGCGGCAAAAACCTATGAAATCGCCGAAAAAGCCGTAGAGAAATTAGAGAAATTCATCGAAACCCAATACAAAGACCGCGCAGCGGTAGCAGCCTCTTCAAAAGAAACCGTGCAACTGGCACAACACGCTGAACACGTCGCCAAAGCCGCTAAACCACTTTTGAAAATTGATGCCGAGCAGGCGGAAAAACATATTTTATATGTCGAATCATTACTGAATAAAATTAAAACCGCCATCAACCATGATGCCATCACCCACCTATCCCTAGATAGCCAGTCCATTGCGTTGGCGCAAGCGGTTGAAGTATTAAACAAACAAGCGCAAACCAATCAAACCAACGCCAATTGGAAGCAAGAAAAACAAACCCTTGAGGCCACCATTGCTGAGCTTAAAAAGTCGATTGAAGACATGAAACAAGCCGAAGAAAATACGGCTACAGCACCTCAAGAAGAAACTTCACAAGCCCCATTAAGCGAACCATCTGAAAGCCAAACTGAAGCCAATATTGCTGTAAACGAAGCGGCAGTCACAGTGCAGTCAAACAACGAAACAACGAACCCTTAACCATTTTGTTAAACCCATCCGCACTTAAGTTAAATAGATCCGTATAATACACGGATCTATTTACGAGTACCTGACGTGTCACTTTTCGGATTTATTGACTCAGGCATTGGAGGCTTAAGTATTCTCAATGCCGTAAAAGCACACCTGCCCCAATCTCAATGCGTATATCTGGCTGATCATCAATACGCCCCCTATGGGGAAAAATCCTCACACTGGCTTAATGAGCGTCTGCATCTGCTATGCGACTACTTGATCGCCCAATACACTCCGGATGTCATCGTCATTGCCTGCAACACAGCAAGCACCACGGCCCTGTCGCACTTAAGAGAGCAGTTTGATATTCCTATCGTTGGCGTTGTGCCGGCCATCAAGCAAGCAGCGCAGCACTCGCATAACCAATACATTGGTTTGCTGGCCACGCCCGCCACTTGCCAAGGGGCTTACAGTGACAAGTTAATCAGTGAATTCGCTACCGGCCACGCCATCACCAAGATAGGCACCACAGAGCTGGTACACATGGCCGAAAAGAAAATACTTGGTCATGATGTGGATTTACTCGCATTACAAAACATCATCCAGCCATTTATGGATAATAACTGCGACACCGTAGTATTAGGTTGCACCCATTTTCCGCACTTAAGGGCGGAACTAGAAACCCTTGCTCCTCACATCCAGTGGATTGATTCCTCACAAGCCATCGCTAAACGCTGCGCCTATATTTTAGAGCAGCTCACACCCAAGCATTACGCCCACCAAAAAACATCTACGTATTTATCCACGAGCCCAATACCTGAGGCCATGCAGGCTATACTGGGTCAATACGATTTTAAAGCTTCTCACACCATTACAGAGTTGACCCAACATGCAATTGCCTAGTGAAGACATCTTATCTTTTTGGTTTGGGGCATGGCCCTTCGATGCCGCTAAAGCAGAACAACAAAAAGACAGATGGTTTGTGTCCACACCCAGCATGGATCAAGAGTTAACAAACAAGTTTGGCCATCACATTGAGTCCGCGTTAAATAGCCCAGAAAAGCCACGCTCTTTAGAAGATAAAATTGCGTACATCTTATTATTGGATCAGTTCACCCGTAATGTGTACCGCGGCACAGCGCAAGCATTCAGTGGCGA
The DNA here is from genome assembly GCA_041546605.1 of Bermanella sp. GTDB lineage: Bacteria > Pseudomonadota > Gammaproteobacteria > Pseudomonadales > Oceanobacteraceae > Bermanella. Next base: position 2,837 of record JBFEWA010000239.1, on the reverse strand, counting down.
CCATAAATCACTAGAAGTGTGTCTGGAGCTCATCGAATCTAAGGCCTATCAAACTCTCCCCATGCATGTGGCCGTATTTGCATGCATGCCTCTACAGCACAGTGAAGACAGTAGGATTCAAGATCTTTCCATAGAAACATTTAGCGACCTTGCCCGCATACATGGAGAAGCCGCGGAAGGATTCTTAAAATTTGCCCACATGCACAAAGCCATTATTGATCAATTTTCCCGCTACCCCCATCGCAATGAGGTATTGAATAGAGCCTCTACACCAGAAGAAATCCAGTACCTTGAAAATGCACAGCGATTTGGCCAATAAACATTACACCATGGTCTCACATTCATAAGCCTTGCGATTAAAATCATCGCAAGCACATGAAATAAGCGGCATCTTGAACACGCAAACCATGACAGTTCCAACAATGCTCGTTAGAATGGCCGGCTAATAAGAATAACCATAGAGCAGATCATGGACGTACCTTTCAATTTGCGCATTTTCGCCTTCATCATTACCAGCATTTGTTTTTCATCCCTATCCCATGCTGGATACTTTGGTGCCAGCCAAAGCTTCAACACCACTGCTAGCTTCGACAACCAAGAAGACGGCTTTCGCGTGGACTTTGGTTCCCAAGCCACATCCTGGCTGGATCTGGAATGGAGCTATATCGACTACGGCGAATCTGGCTACGACGACCCTAATTTTGTACTGGGCGACCCTGCTGACGAAGATGACAACGATCGTTTTGAAAATACCGGCTTCGGCGAACAGCGCGTTAATGAACAAACGGCCAGCTACACCGGCATATCCTACCTTCGAACCCAAGGCATCGCCGCTGGCTTAAAATTCAAAAAACAAGTGAACAACTGGATGCAGGTATACGGGCGAGTCAGCTTTCTTGCCTGGCAAGCAGACAGTACCGAAGTCAGTATCTACGCTCCTCGACCCGCATTCGACAGTGATGGCAACGCCCTTGCCGACCCGAATGATGTTGACAACGCCAGCAATTTAAATGGCTGTGATAGACTCACTTATTGCCGCAAAGAATCCGATGACGTAAAACAAACTTGGGCGGTGGATTTTTGGTATGGCTATGGCGCTTTATTCAAGCCATTCAATTGGTTAGCCATTCGTACTGAGTACTCTATCGTCACTCTAAATGCCGTTGAATTTCCAAAAGGCACATTGGAAGGCTTCTCCGCAGGCCTTGAAATTCATTTTTAGTAGAGTCATTTTTACCCACCACTGTTACCAAGGCGGTTACCCTGAGTAACAGAAGAAGGTTTTTTAACAAACCGCCATAGCGGACTCTACTGAAAAAAACCTAGCCCTTACCGGCCAATTTTAGAAAAGAAATGACAATGGCACATTATGTGCATTTTCATTTGTAGGACAGAGATCCCATTTAAAATAACAATAACAAAAGAAAGGATCAGTACGGTGACATCCGACTGCATATCTGTATCACTGATTAACCCAGTTATCAGCCATGTCAAATCCTTAGGATTTGATACGGTCTCTGCTGTAGCCGAAGCGGACATTAAGCCCGAACTTCTGCTAGACCCTGATAACCGCATTGTCGTAGGCAAAGTGGATGCTTTATTTCAAGCATTAGCGAAAACTACCGGCAAAGCTGACCTTGGGTTAAGCGCTGGCGCCAGCCTTGAAGCACGTTCCTACAATTTATTGCAGCACTTGCTTTTATGCTGCTCCACATTAGGTGAAGCACTCGTATTTCTTAACCGCTACTACATCCTGTTCAGTGATGAAGCACCGCCAACATTTAGTCGTAAGGGGGATGGAAGCGTCAAAATTACGTTTCCTATAAACCAATCGATTACAGATCAACAACGAGTCCGTATAGACTTAATGATGTCGATCACGTGTCATTGGTTACGACAAATTTGCGGTCGTGAATTCAAGCTAACCCAACTTTTGTTGCCATTTCCAGCGCCTAGCTACGAAATGTCTTATGAAAGATGGCTACATACTCCAGTCCGGTTTAACTGTCAGGAAGTATCAGCAGTATTCCCTGCTTTCTGGCTTGACAAGCAACTTCATCAAGCAAACCCACACATTATGAATATGATAAAAACAGAAGTGAAAAACCTGGCAGAGAAAATCAATAATCGTGCATTGCTGAGCGATCGTATTCGCCAAGCTATTGTACAGAATCGTATTGAATTCAGTGCCACCCAAAAGGAAGTGGCTGAGCTATTTCACATTAGCTCGCGCACTTTGAACCGTCACCTTCAACAAGAAGGAACGTCACTCAAATCGATTCTAACGCACTCACGCATCGAAGAAGCAAAAAGTTTGTTAATGGACAACAAACAAAGCATCGAGCAAATTGCCATGAAGATCGGCTTTTCTGGTCGTCGCACGCTGGATCGTATTTTCATCAAATACGTGGGTATGAGCCCAGCTCAATACCGCAGCAACCGCACCCATGAAGCCCACGAAAGCAGCTCTGAAGTCGCTTAACTTAGGCAATTAAGGCGTGGAAGTTTTACTTCCACGCCTAGAACGTCTCGCTTCTAAACCCTTGCAACCCACCTGTGTGTATAAATAACACTCGGCTGCCCTTCTTTATGATTTGTTTTTTAATCAAATCCACCAAACCATAAAATGCCTTGCCGGTATAAATCGGGTCTAACTCTAAATTCGTTTGTGCTTTAACCTGTTTCATAAATTCAATTAATTCCGGCTGCCATTTTCCATAACCAGACAAGTGATAATCATAAGCCAGCTGCCAATTTAAATTCTCAGCGGATAAGTATTGTTCCACTTCTTGTTGCATCCACGTTGCGCCTTTTAAAACAGGCACGCCTATTATGTT
>JBFEWA010000244.1:0-5133 GCA_041546605.1 Bermanella sp. | reverse complement strand
GTAAACGTAAAAAGCCATGTATCTATCCTTGATACGATTTTTTAGTTCTTGAGGGCGGCCACACTTCGACTGCTCGTTCCTCGCGCTCAGTGCGAACGGTAAAGGAATAGAAACATAAAGTGATCATTTCATTTTCAGTCCAGAATGATTATCGCCACAACCTCTAGCCCACGTAAACTAGAGCATGAAACTGTTATATCTGCATAACAATCTACACCGTTCGCACTGAGCGCGAGGAACGAGCAGTCGAAGTGTGGCTAAATATAACGTCTAGCACCGAAACCCAAATCAACTGAATAAAATCAACGATCCTAAAACACATAAGCGCGAGGGTTAGCCTGTCCTGAGCTTGTCGAAGGAAGCCGTCGAAGTGTGGCTAAATCAAAAACCTAAGCGCTTTTTAATTTCTTATACGTCTCACGCAACAAGGTCACATCATTAGCGGCGCGGTGCATTTCTAACCCCAGCTCTTTCACCATGGCATCTTTGGTGTCACTCCAAATGGCCATTTCATCTTCAGAAAGTAAGCGAGTTAACGTATCCAGTTTAAAGCGTTGAATGATTTCCGCTTCGTCGAATAGACGACCCAACCAAGAGCTGTCAAAACTCCAGGCGTCGCTATACAAGGTGAGACCACCACACAAGTCATTGAGGTAGATGGCCACTTCGCGAGGGCTTTTACCGTGCTCCATGAGATATTCGCGGCTTATGCCATGAATGGATTGGGCCTGTTCGTCCCAATGCTCCCAAGTGTCAGCTGGTTTGATTAGTAAGGCATGGACAGAGCCATCCTGTAATGCGATACCCACTTCGATGGGGTAGCTGCCGCGTCCAAACCCGGACGCTTCTAAATCAATAATGGCCGGCATTTCCATTATGTTGTTACCTTTTTTATGGCATCAAACCCGTTGATGCGGAATCCGGACGTTAAACGGTACTCATGTATGCTGTCCTTGAGATTAGCCCAATTCGTTTGGGGTCACCCGCAATACTTCTTCGATGGTGGTGAGTCCTGCCGCCACTTTTTGCGCGCCACTTAAGCGTAGATTGCGCATACCGTCTTTCATAGCTTGGCGTCTTAATTGCGCCATATCTGTTTGTACTTGGATAAGTCCTGCCAATGTATCACTCATGGGCATAACTTCATAGAGCCCGGCACGTCCCATATACCCTGTATTGCGGCATTCGAGGCAGCCCACGGGCTCATAGATAAATTCTGGGGCTTTGGCACTCCAAGGCTGCACCAATTCATCCCACATCTTGGTGTTGGTGGCTTGCTTCTGCTTGCAATGGGGGCAAAGGGTACGCACTAAGCGTTGCGCCATGACACCGGACACTGCACTCTTAATTAAGTAATGAGGCACGCCGATGTGCTGCAAACGGGCAATGGCGCTGGGGGCGTCATTGGTATGCAAGGTGGATAACACCAAGTGGCCGGTAAGTGCTGCTTGGATGGCCATCTCTGCGGTTTCACTGTCGCGAATCTCACCCACCATGATGATATCTGGGTCTTGTCGCATCAGGGCACGAATACCCGAGGCAAAATCCAAGTCGATGGTGGCATTCACCTGCATTTGGTTAAAGCTGGCTTCCACCATCTCGATGGGGTCTTCCACGGTGCACACGTTCACATCTTCTGTGGCTAACTGCTTCAGTGTGCTGTACAAGGTGGTGGTTTTACCGGAGCCGGTTGGGCCGGTAACCAGTACGATGCCCGAGGTTTGGCGCACCATGTTATCCCATAGGGCGTAATCTTCTTTACTGAATCCCAGCTCGCTGAAATTGCGTAATAACACATCAGGATCAAAAATCCGCATCACCAGTTTTTCACCAAATGCCGTGGGCATGGTACTTAAACGCAATTCCACTTCATGGCCGTTAGGGGTGCGGGTTTTAATGCGCGAATCTTGCGGCTTGCGTTTTTCCGCAATATTCATGCGCCCTAAACTTTTAATGCGCGAGGTGACGGCATTCGAAACCGTGGCCGGAAATTCATACACAGGGTGTAACACCCCATCAATACGAAAGCGCACTTTGGAGATTTCTCGGCGCGGCTCAATGTGAATATCACTGGCACGCTGTTCAAACGCGTACTGAAATAACCAGTCCACGATGTTCACTATGTGCTCATCGTTGGCGTCACTGTTACCTTTGCTGCCAAGTTCCACCAAAGACTCAAGGTTACTGCCTTGTTTTTGGTGTAACGCACTGGCGCCGCTTACCGATGCCGCTAACGTGAAAAACTCCACCTGATAGCGTTCGATGTCCGAAGGCTTGGCCACCACGATTTCCACTTGGCGACGGTTGATGTGTTCAATGTCGGCGATCCAGCGGCGATCAAAGGGCTCCGCCGTGGCCACCGTCACCACGTCATTCGTCAGCCCAACCGGTAACAGGCCATGACGTTTGGCAAACGCAAAGGACATGGTGGGGGTGACTTTTGAGGCTTTGACTTTCAGCGGGTCAATGGTGAAATAATTCAGTTCGGCTTCTTTTGCCAGCAACTGCATGATGAGTTCTTCATCCAGTTTTAAATCAGTTTGCTTCGCGCTTTTAAGCTGGAAACTTTGAATAGCGGTGGCCGGATGGTGCTTACCATTCATGCCTTTTTGTTTGATTTCCGCCAGATGCTCAGGTGACAAATGACCATACTGCTGCAACAAGTTGGTCAAACTGGTTAAGGATAATTTTAAATCTTGTACCTGATTCATGAATTCTTCCGATCTTGGTTAAGCTTGGTGCTTAACACATCAAACAACGCGTGCTTGGCATCTAATAAATTTCGATTCTCAACGGTTAAGCGGCGCTGCCAACTGGCAAGCTTGGCCCGTGATGTTTCGTCTGTGATGGCTCCACTCATATCGTTGGCGGCCATCATGGCACGGGACACCGTTAAACAGCGTATCACTTCATTCACTTGTTGGTAACGATCGTCGTCACATCGTAGCAACACATAAGCCAAACTTTGCAATTTAGACTCACTCACCGCTTGTTCTTGAGTGACTTTCGTCATTAATTGCTCAACCCACGCATAGCCATTGATGTCTGATTCTTGTTGCTGATGCAGGGCATATAAAAACTCGCCCAATTCCAACAAGGCCATACCCAGACCATTCTTGTGCATCCAAGTTTCCAAACCGGCACTTAGCTGCGCACCCACGACACCTAATAAGCGCTGGCTTAAGCCGCGACTATTGGAATTGTTATCCACATGTAAGCCGGTAACCACGATGGCCGGTTGAAGAATTTTATGCAGATCTTGCTGTAACACCAACCAGCGTCCACGAATGGCATCTGGGCAATTCGGCATTTCACTTAACAACCAACACACGGCACTGACCTGTCGTGCGATCACCCACAATGACCACCAGTTTTCTTGTTGTGAGAAGCGATCCCAGTGGCGCGTAATGCGAGTGAGGGTTTCTTGTAACAAGCTCACCACAGGTACAGATTGTTGCTGCCAAGGGGTATGAAAATCATGGGGCGTAAAAAAGCTCATTTGCGGATACAACAAACCATAACCGCGTTCGGCTTTGTTAATGTCGCAAGACACCAGCGGGTGTTTTTCCGCTAGGGTTTTGGCAAAGGCAAATAAGTCCTCTACTCGACCGGATTTTAATTCCAGCTCGATTTCACACAGGTTAATGCTGTGACGGCTTGATGCGGGCTGATCATTATTTTGCTGGGTGTGAATCATGCCTTCGTCCAGCACCAATTCGATTTCACTCTCTCCCCAGGTTTGAATCCACACATGGCGCGTAAAATCGGTTTTGAATAATGGCTGGATGGCTTGCTTTAGGGCGTCATCTAATTGGATGTCTTGCTCAAATAAAGACCAATCGATGTGCGGGGATGTAATGTCGTATTCCCATTCGCCCCGTTCATGCAAACCGGCAATGGCTTGGCCTTTGTTTTTCAGGGTTTGTTTATAGCCGTGTTGCGACTTGCGCACACGCAACGCCGCATGGGCTTGGTTTAACGCCAAGTCCGGTGTATCAAAATATTGGTTATCCAATTCCAATACCCCTTGCAGCTGTCCAAGATGTTCATCTTGCATGAAAGCCGCCACCGCATGGGAGGGTAAGGAGAGTTTAAGTTCGACTTCTTTGGCCATGGCCTACCACTTATTATTTTTAATCCCGCCAGCTTAGCAGAAAGCCCCACAAGTCTCATATTAATGCCAAGACTTTTTTATAAGCTTTGATACACTGATCAGACTTGCGACTCAAAGGCATGAGCATGAAACACTTACCGGACATTAAACAACAGCTCACCACCCTACTGGCCCTGCCCAGTATTTCCAGCACCCTGCCCGAATACGACATGAGCAACGAAGGGGTCATCAACCAGTTAGCCAGCTGGTGCGAAACCTTGGGCTTCAAGGTGGATATTCAATGTGTGGATGCCGAGCGCAAAAAGTTTAATTTATTGGCCACCCTAGGCCGCGGCCCAGGTGGGCTGATTTTGTCTGGCCACACCGATACAGTGCCGTGCAACATCGAAAAGTGGAACAGCGACCCGTTCAAGCTCACCGATAAAGACAACCGCTTCTATGGTTTAGGCTCCTGCGACATGAAAGGCTTTTTTGCCCTAGCGTTGGCCGCCGTACAAAAAGTGGACCCTAAAACCTTAAAAGCCCCCATCTTCATCTTGGCCACCGCCGATGAAGAAACCAGCATGACCGGCGCCCGCGCGCTTGCCAGCCTTGGCTTACCCAAAGCTCGGGCCGCCATCATTGGTGAGCCCACCGGCTTAAAACCCATCAACATGCACAAAGGCATCTTGATGGAAGGCATCACGGTAACCGGCCAAGCAGGTCACAGCTCGGACCCAAGCTTAGGCAATAACGCCATGGATGTGATGCATACGGTGATTGGGGATTTAATGAACTTCCGCGAAGAGCTAAAGCAACAGCATCACCACACCGCGTTTTCTGTGCCGTCTCCCACACTCAACTTAGGCTGTATTCACGGCGGAGATAACCCTAACCGCATTTGTGGCCAGTGTGAATTGCACTTTGATTTGCGCACCATGCCCGGCATGAGCAGCCAGCAAATTCGCCAACAGATTCAACAACGCCTAGATGCCATCGCCAAACAGACGCACACCCAAATCGAGTTTTATCGTTTGTTC
>JBFEWA010000066.1:0-11753 GCA_041546605.1 Bermanella sp. | reverse complement strand
ATTATTAGGCATGCATCCGATAGATTTCGATGTGGCCACCAATGCCAGCCCAGAGCAGGTGAATAAACTCTTCCGTAATTCTCGCTTAATCGGCCGTCGTTTCCGTTTGGTTCACGTGGTGTATGGTCGCGACATTATTGAAGTGGCCACCTTGCGCGGCCACCATGACAACGCCGAAGGCAAACAGCAATCTAAGAAAAGCGAATCCGGCATGCTGTTGCGCGATAACGTCTACGGCACCATAGATGAAGACGCGGTACGTCGTGACTTCACCATCAACGCCTTGTATTACGACATTAAAGATTTCTCCGTACGCAGCTACGCAGGCGGCATGCAGGACCTTAAGCGTCGCAACATCCGCTTAATTGGTGACCCTGAAACCCGTTACCGCGAAGACCCTGTGCGCATGCTGCGTGCCGTGCGTTTTGCCGCCAAACTGGATTTTAAAATCGCCAAAGAAACCGCAGCGCCGATTAATGAATTAGCGGATCTTATGAGCAATGTGCCTGCGGCGCGTTTATTTGATGAAGTCATTAAGTTGTTTATGGCCGGTCAAGGTGAGGAAACCTTCAAACTGCTGGAGCAATATGGGCTGTTTGAACAATTATTCCCCCACACCCAGCAATGCTTGGATGGCAACGACTTCTACCGCCGCTTGGTTATGTGTGCCCTTAAAAACAGCGATCAGCGCATTGCCCAAGGCAAAACCCTGACCCCTGCTTTCTTATACGGCGTATTCCTGTGGCCTTGTGTACTGGAATCGCAAAAATTACTCGAAAGCAAAGGCATGCCAGCGGCCGCGGCTTACCATCAAGCGGTAAACCAAGTATTGAGTAATCAGCAATCCCATACCGCCATTCCACGTCGCTTTACCGATGTGATCCGCAATATTTGGGACATGCAGCGTCGTCTTGAGCGCCGCGTGAAGAAACACTTAGAAAGCATTTTGACCCATCCGAAATTCCGTGCCGCTTACGACTTCTTATTATTAAGAGAGCAAGCGGGCGAAGAATTAGCCGGTGCCGGTAAATGGTGGACCCAGTATCAACAAGATAACGCCCACCTGATTCAGCAAGCCAAAAGCCAAGGGCGTCGCTATGAAGATTCATCCGAGCGCCCTCGCAAGCCTAGAAGCGACCGTCGCCCAAGACGTCGCAATCCATCTGCCCAGTAGCATTTGCTGATGAAAGCCTGGGTCGATATTTATATAGGTCTGGGCAGCAACCTAGACCAGCCGTTACAGCATGTTGAGCAAGCCTTCGCAGAGCTGGCTCAACACCCCCATTTGCGTGCCGCCAAGCTTAGTCACATCTACCAAAGCAAACCCGTAGGCCCGCAAGATCAGCCAGATTTCATCAATGCCGTGGCCTATGCCCAGACGCAACTTGGGCCCCATGATGTATTGGATATATTACAAGGGCTAGAAAACGCCCATGGCCGCCAGCGCATCCGCCACTGGGGTGAGCGCAGTTTGGACTTGGATTTACTGCTCTATGGTAACGCTCAGATCAGAACCCCTAGACTCACTGTTCCCCATGCCCATATGTTGCAGCGCAGTTTTGTGTTGTACCCTTTGGCTGATTTGGTCCCAAATTTATGTTTTGATAACGGTCTTGATTTCAGTGATGCACTCAATGCCCTGAGCTTTGACCTAGAACTCGTCCAAAAAGGCATTTGACTTAGTCCGTCCAGATCTGGACTATACGCCCCATAATAACCAGTGAGCCGTGCTTATGAGTAAAACCACCATTAACACCTTGCACCAGTGTAAACGCAACCAGGAGAAATTCGCCGTAGTCACTGCCTACGACGCCACCTTTGCACACTTGGCCAGTGCCGCAGGCATCGATGTGTTATTGGTTGGGGACTCCTTAGGCATGGTGCTGCAAGGGCAAGACAGCACAGTGCCTGTTACCCTAGAACACATGTGTTACCACACCCAAGCGGTGAAACAAGGTAACCAAGGGGCCTTAATCATGGCGGACATGCCGTTCATGTCTTACGCCACCCCAGAACAAGCCATCGCCAACGCCGCCGAGCTAATGCAAGCCGGTGCGGAAATGGTGAAACTAGAAGGCGGAGCATGGTTAGTGGATACCGTTGAAGCCATGAGCGAACGCGGTATCCCTGTGTGTGCGCACTTAGGTTTAACCCCACAATACGTACACAAGTTTGGCGGCTATAAAGTACAAGGCCGTGAAGATGCCGCGGCGAAACAAATGATCGCCGATGCCCAAGCTATGGAAGCCGCCGGTGCCGATGTTCTGCTACTAGAATGCGTACCCAGCGAGCTGGCCAAAACCCTAACCCAAAGCGTGAACATTCCGGTGATCGGCATAGGTGCCGGTGGTGATACCGATGCCCAAGTATTGGTGTGCTATGACATGCTGGGCTTAAACCCAGGGCATATCCCTAAATTTGTGAAAAATTATATGGTTGATGGTCGCACCGTGGCGGAAGCCTTTGCTACCTACAACCAAGAAGTAAAACAAGGTGTCTTCCCGGCACCTGAACATGGATTTAAAGCATGAAGACAGTTGAAACCATTGCTGAGTTACAAGCCGAAATCCGCGCGGCTCGCGCCGAAGGAAAACGCATTGGCTTTGTACCAACCATGGGGAACTTGCACGAAGGCCACATGATTCTAGTGGACCAAGCGTCAGAAGAATGTGATTACGTGGTGGCCAGTATTTTCATCAACCCACTGCAATTCAACGACATTGATGACTTAGGTCGCTACCCGCGCACCTTAGCGGCAGACCAAGAACACCTACGTGATCGTGACTGTGATTTATTGTTCTTCCCATCTGTGGACGAAATGTACCCTCACGGCCAAGAAGCCCAAACCACGGTTAGCGTGCCGGTTGTGAGCGAAGGCTTATGTGGTGATTCTCGCCCTGGTCACTTCGATGGCGTCGCCACTGTGGTAAGCAAACTTTTCCACATGGTGCAGCCAGATGCGGCGTTCTTTGGGGAAAAAGATTTTCAACAGCTAGCCGTGATTCGCAAAATGGTCGGCGATTTAAACCTGCCATTTGATGTGGTGGGCGTACCCACTTGTCGCGAAGAAAACGGTTTAGCCATGAGCTCGCGTAACAACTACTTAACCGCCGAAGAAAAAGACAACGCCGGTAACATTTATCGCGTGTTGAATGAGATCATCAGCAAAATCGAAGGCGGTGCAAAAGACTTTGCGGAACTGTGCGTATTGGCGAAACAAGATTTAGTTTCCCACGGCTTTCAGCCAGATTACGTAGAAGTGCGCGAAGCCAACACCTTAAAGCCTGCCACCGAAGACGATAAAGAGCTTGTGGTTCTGGCGGCTGCCATTCTTGGCAAAGCGCGCTTGATTGATAATCTGCGTGTAAACCTGCCTAAATAGTCAGTCCTCACTTCGCCCGAAGCAATAATTGAATCCCTTTTTTGCTTCGGGCATACTGCGCCTCGCCTAATTCAGGCACTCGGGAATAAAGCGGCGCTGCCTCTTTTATTCAAGGAAAACTCTCTGCTTTAAAAAGGTTGTAAACATGCAATCCACCATGCTTAAAGCCAAGTTACACCAAGCCCGCGTCACCCACGCTGTTTTGGAATATGAAGGTTCCTGTGCCATTGATGGCAATCTGTTAGATATGGCCGGTATCTATGAAAACGAACAGATTCAAATTTATAACATTGAAAATGGTCAACGCTTTACCACTTACGCCATTCGCGGCGAAGAAGGCAGCGGCATTATTTCAGTGAACGGCGCCGCCGCCCATTTAGCCGAAGTCGGCCAGCGCGTTATCATCTGCGCGTATTCAGGCTATTCCGATGAAGAATTAAAAACCTACAAGCCACGTCTGATCTATTTGGCCGACGGTAATGAAGTGAGCCACACTTCCAACGCCATTCCGGTACAGGTTGCTTAAACCAAAAAGCCCACAAAATGTGGGCTTTTTTATTGAAAAATAAATACCTCCATTTACGCCATAAACTTGCTGGAAGCGCCATTGTTAGCTAAACCCTAATAAATGGATTGCTCTCATTAGCCAAGGATTGTCATGGCCTTTTTTTCGCGCCTCTCCTTACGATATAAAATTTTCAGCATCGCATTGATCAGTGCATTGGGTTTTGCAGGGTATTTGGCGTATCACTACAAAGCCACCCAAACCAATGATCAACGCCTTGAACGCATTCAAATGGTGAACTATCCCATCCTAGAAAAGGTGGGCAGCATCTGGCTGGATCTATTCGCTGCCCGCAGCGCCATGCAAGGGGCCATCTCAGAAAGCGAGCCGGATCTGATTAAAAAAGCGCAAAAGCATCAACAAGCCATTCAAGAAAAACTCGCTACCATCGCTCAGCTGTCACCCAATTACACCGCTGATGTAAAACAGCTTACCTCAGGGGTGAATCAGTATATTGCGACCGCGCAAAAACTAACCCTTGGGATGATCGAGGGCGATATGGCCTTGGCAGACATGCGTGCCCTCGCGCAGAAGATGAATCAAGACTATGACGCGTTTAGCGATCGCCTCAATGCATTTCGTACACAAGCTCACGCGGATTTTGCCTCACGCCTTGATCAAGCCAAAAACGAAAGCCGCCTGTCACTGACCACAGGTATGATCATCGCAGGCATCATTGTGATCCTGATCTTCATTGGCTCATTCATCATCGCCCGCAGCATTACCGAAAACCTATTCAAAATCATTCATGAGCTAGAAGGCATGGCCACAGGCAAAGGGGATTTAACCGTGCGCTTGCAAACCAAGGCACAGGATGAAATTGGCACACTGGTGAATCGTTTCAACGCCTTTGCTACCCACTTACAGCTTATGATCAAGGTCCTGGCGAATCTGGCATTAGGGGTGACTCAAGGCACAGAAGACGTCAAACGTATTGCACAGCACACCCGTGAAGGCATTGAAAATCAACAAGGTGAAATTCAGCAAGTGGCCACCGCCATTACGCAAATGGCACAAACCTCCATGGAAGTGACCAACACCGCAGGGGAAGCCTCCCAAGCCACCAAGCAAGCCAGCGATGAATCCAACACTAGTCAAGAAGTGGTTCAACAAAGTATCAGAGGTATCAGCACCCTTGCTAATAATTTAGAAGACGCGCAAAAAGTCATCCAAGTATTAGCAGACGAAGTGGAGCAGATTGCCAGTGCGTCTCAGGACATTGGCAACATTGCCGAGCAAACCAACTTATTAGCGTTAAACGCCGCCATCGAAGCCGCCCGCGCTGGCGAACAAGGCCGCGGCTTTGCGGTAGTGGCTGATGAAGTCAGAACCCTTGCAGGGCGCACCGCAGAAAGCACCACAGAGATTGGCAATATCATTCAACGCCTATTAGAAAATGCCAAACAGGCGGTCAGCGTCATGGAGCAATCCAAAACACAGGCCAATGCCGCGGTTGATCAATCCAAAGACACAGGGCAATCCTTACAGAACATATTGGCGTCCATCACCACCATCCATGAAATGAACCAACTGGTAGCGAACTCAGCCCAAGAGCAAAGCAGCGTGGCTGATGAGGTGAGCGAAAACATCGTACGCATTAATAACTTTTCGGAACAAACCGTCGAAGACGCGCAAGCCACCGCCATGGCGACACAAAAGTTAAGCGAACAGGCTGAGCAATTAAAAACCATAGTGAATGAATTCAAGGTATAATTTCGGCATTTATTTTTTACACGAATGCCATCATGATCACTGATTCACACAACCCCAGCGTACATGCCATCCGATTCGACAATGGCACCCTCACATTGTTAGATCAGCGCAAATTGCCACACACAGAAACCTATCTTCACTACACCAACCCAGAAGAAGTGGCCCAAGCCATTACCGACATGGTGGTGCGTGGCGCGCCGGCCATCGGTATCACCGCAGCGTATGCCATCGTATTGGGCGCACTTGCTCAATCCCAACACACTCAATTATCCCTAGAAGACGCCTTCACAACATTAGCGGCTTCTCGCCCAACGGCGGTGAATTTATTTTGGGCGCTGGACAAGATGCAGCAAACCTTAACTGAGCACAGTCACGCCAGTGTGAGCGAACAAATTGCCGCGTTAAAACAGCAAGCTTTGTTGATCCATAAAACCGACATTGAAGACAATCAAACCATGGGCAAACTGGGGGCCAGTTTGATTGGGCAAGCTTGCGATGTGTACACCCACTGTAACGCAGGTGCTTTAGCAACCGGCGGTTATGGCACCGCCTTAGGGGTGATTCGTCACGCCATGGGGGAAGGCAAGATTCAACATGTTTACGCCGGTGAAACTCGCCCTTGGTTGCAAGGCGCACGCTTAACCGCATGGGAATTAATGCAAGACAACATCCCAGTGAGTTTATGCAGCGAAGGGGCTGCAGGACAATTATTGCGACAAGGCAATATCAAATGGATCATAGTGGGTGCGGATCGCATCAGTGCCAATGGCGACGTGGCCAATAAAATCGGCACCTACAATTTAGCCGTACTGGCCAAACATCATGGGGTGAAATTTATGGTGGTGGCACCTAGCTCCACATTTGATTTAAGCATTGAGCACGGCCAGCACATTCCCATTGAAGATCGCCCCGCAGCGGAAGTGACCTCCATTCAAGGAGTGAATATCGCACCACAAGACTGTCACGCCATTAACCCATCATTTGATGTGACACCCCATGAACTCATAGACGCCATTGTGTGTGAAAAAGGCATTTTAAAAGCCCCTTATGCGAAGCACATACAACAATTGTTAGCCTAGTAAAGGTATGATGTTGCGAACTCGTCACCCAAACAAGGACACATTATGAAACGCTCATTGCTACAACTTGTATTGCTCCTTGTTGTTGTGATGCCCGTGTATGGGGAAACCACTCAACATGATGAGTTTGAGCCAGCCATCATGAGCAATGATGAACTCAAACAAACTAACTTGCCTATTTTAAGTGAGCCGGTACCCGAAGATGGTGAAGAAGCACTGACCCAAGCCATAGAACGCAAACGCATCATCGAAGAAAAAGCGGTGGAGATTCCATTTGCCATTTTGCCCCACCGCCCCAACTACATGATGCCTTTTTCTTATACCGAATATCCCCATGATGAAGAATTTGAACAGGCCTTAGGGGATGACTGGCCTGGTTACATGAACGTGGAAGCCATGTTTCAAATCAGTGTGAAATATCAGATTTATCAATTTGATAAGCACAATAAAAATCGTTTGTATGTGGCTTACACCAACAAATCTTACTGGCAAGTTTATAGCGAACAAATCTCCCGACCGTTTCGCGAAACTAATCATGAACCAGAACTGTTTTTACAACTCACCCCAAACTGGGGTTACATCAATCACATGACGCTATCATTGAATCATCAAAGCAATGGTCAGTACCAACGATTATCCCGCAGCTGGAATCGAATCATTGCTGGCTTTTATCATCGCGATGGCAACAGTGTTTACGGCCTAGAGCCTTGGTGGCGCATTCCGGAAACCGACAAGGCTGATCCGAATGACCCCACAGATAACGACAACCCAGACATTCACCAGTATCTCGGCTATGGCAACTTTCTGTGGTACAAAAAAGTGGGGCGAGAAGCACTGATGTTTCGCCTTGGGAACAATTTGAACTTTGATAACAATCGAGGCTTTGGCGAAATTGAATTCACTTTTCCTTTAGGGCGCCGCTTTCTGGGGTTCGTGCAATATTTTGAAGGTTACGGCCACAGCTTAATTGAATATAATCGCTATCAACGACGCATCGGGTTTGGTCTTAAAATTTCCGATTATTTATAAAAATAATTATCATTCTTTTGCCGCGGTTTAATTCGCCGTCATTATCGAGCCTGTAGCTATGCCAGATTTCTCTCAAGTATCCGCAGTTGTCACCGACATATCCGGCACCACCACGTCCGTTGAGTTTATCGAAGACGTTTTGCTTCCTTACGCACAGACTCATTTTGTACAATTTGTGAATGACCATTTAACCCATCCAAAAGTACAAAGTTGCCTACAAGACACCGCCCAAGAAACGCAAATCGATGGGAATAATCACGCCGCACTGTTAGAACACTTACACCAGTGCATGGAGTTGAATGTCAAATCTTACCCGTTAAAAACCCTGCAAAGTTTGATTTGGTTACGTGGCTATCAACAAGATCACTTTCAATCCCATATCTACAAGGACGCACATCAGCAGCTCTCAAACTGGCAGCAATCTGGGTTAAAACTGTTTTCATTTAGCTCCGAGTCCGTTGATGGGCAAAAAGATTTTTTCCAATACTCCCAAGCAGGCAATGTACTGCCTCTGTTCAGTGGCCACTTCGATACACGAACCGGCCATAAACAAGAAGCCCGCGCCTATGGAAAAATTGTGCATACTCTCAAGCAACCTCCTGAGCGCATTTTATTTCTATCGGATCATCCAAAAGAGCTGGATGCCGCGCGACAAGCCGGCATGCAAACCTGCCAAATCAAACGCCACGCAAGCGCCTCATTGGCCTCTCACCACCCCTGCGTAGCAGATTTTCATGGCATAAAATTGGGCTAATTCCCCACTTTGGTTTAAAGTGCCCGCCTGAACATGTTTATGGGCGAGTGAATTAAGCCGTCAATCGAGGAGATTTAACATGAAAGACGTGGTTATCGTTGCAGCAGGCCGCAGTGCCATTGGCGCCTTTCAAGGCAGTTTATCCAGCCTGAGTGCCGTTGAACTGGGCACCCAAGTGATCAAAGGCGTACTGGCTCGCTCTAATGTGCCAGCCGACCAAGTGGACGAAGTGATCTTTGGCCAAGTTTTAACCGCAGGTGCCGGTCAAAACCCAGCCCGTCAAAGCGCCATTCATGCCGGTTTACCGCAGCACACCCCTGCCATGACCATTAACAAGGTGTGTGGATCGGCATTGAAAGCCGTGCACCTAGGTGCTCAAGCCATTGCCAATGGAGATGCGGATATCATCATCGCCGGTGGCCAAGAAAGCATGTCTAATTCTGCCCACGTTATGCCGAACTCGCGCACAGGTCAGCGCATGGGGCCGATCACCATGGTGGACACCATGATTAAAGACGGCCTATGGGACGCCTTTAACGATTACCACATGGGCATCACAGCTGAAAACCTAGCGGAAAAATACGACATCTCCCGTGAAGCACAGGATGAGTTTGCCGCCGCCAGCCAACAAAAAGCCGTGGCCGCACAAGAAGCGGGTAAATTCAAAGATGAGATCATTGCCATCAGCATTCCACAGCGCAAAGGGGATGATGTCATCGTCGATAGCGACGAGTGCCCACGTGCTGGCACCACTGCCGAGAAACTTGCCGGTATGCGCCCTGCCTTCAAAAAAGACGGTAGTGTAACTGCGGCAAACGCGTCTTCTTTAAATGATGGCGCCGCCGCTGTGATTCTCGCCAGCAAAGAAAAAGCCGAAGCGTTAGGTTTACCAATTTTGGCCACCATCAAAGGCTACGCCAACGCCGGTGTTGATCCTAGTATCATGGGTATCGGCCCTGTAAGCGCCACTAAACGCTGCCTAAGCAAAGCCGGTTGGACCCTAGACGAAGTGGATTTAATCGAAGCCAACGAAGCCTTTGCCGTGCAGTCGTTATCTGTTGGTAAAGAGCTGAACTGGGATGCGGACAAAGTAAACGTCAACGGCGGCGCCATTGCATTGGGCCACCCAATTGGTGCATCCGGTTGTCGTGTATTGGTTACGCTACTGCATGAAATGCAAAAGCGTGACGTGAAAAAAGGCTTGGCCACCCTGTGTATCGGTGGCGGCATGGGTGTGAGTATCGCCATTGAGCGTTAAGCGTTAGCCCATACCTAGCCATAAAAAAACCCTGCGCATGCAGGGTTTTTTATTAGTGGACAATGCTGCCCGTATCCGGCTCCACATTGCCAAATTCCGCTGGCAATAAGCTGTGTTTATTCACCACCAAGGTGTCATACACCTCCAGCTCGATTTGTTTATCTTCGATCACCAAAGGCTCCAACAAGACGCACACTGCTTCGATGCTATCCAGCTCGGCAATGATGCAGCTATTGTAGCCATCTTGTGTATGTATGGCCACCAGTTCACCTAAATCTGGTTCGCTCAACACGGTGGGCACATCATCGGCCAAGACCTCATCGGCATCCATGGGCTCAATAAAATGGGCCGCTGCCACCATGTGCAGAATATCGATGATTTCAGGGTCTGCTAAATCCAGTTGCCCCGGATCATCTTCGTGGGCGAGTACTTTTTCCACTAAGGCTTGGAAAAGATCCACATCTTCTTCGGTCCAGCTGATGTCCATTTTACTGCTATGGGGGCTGGGAATATCGGTTGCTAAAAGAATTTCATGGGTTGAATGGGCATCCAACTCCGGCATAACGACGTTCACGTGTTCGGTGCCAGAACCTTCCATATCGGCTAGGCGCCACTTTAAAGGGTGTTTAACTGCCTGTGTCATATGTCGGCCTCCATTTATCATTTTGCCGCTGTGCACTGCACTCATTGACTAGGCCTCGTAGTACGAGCCTGCCTGTGATTGTGATTACCCTAAATGTGTTTTTAGGTGACTTGGCCTCCCATACTTAATTCCTAAAATTTAGCCTATAACAGGTTCTCTTCTGAGTATAGTGGTATATTAACCCCTCGCGTTATTATCCATGGTCATTGATGATTTCAAGGTGTGCCTGTAATGCCCTCGAATTTATATAAGTATTTGTTTATATTAACTTTTTCAGGTTTTTTATGTGCTTGCTCCAGCCTGCCCGATCAGCAAAACTTAAACCAAAGAGCCCAGCAGGTAGCGCTTAAAAGTTCTAAATCGGATCAATCATTATTACAACAAGCCAAGCTGCACATCCAAAAAGCCCATAGTGAATCTTTAGCATTTTACGCGCCAAGCTATTTAGAAAACGCCACAAAAGATTATGCTCTAGCCCAAAGCCAGTATCAGGCCAAGCAATCCTCAAAAGACGTGCGCTTACACGCTCAACTTGCCATGGAATGGGTCAATGCTGGCATGCGCAATAAAAAAATGGTGCAAGAATACCTTGGCCAAAGTTTAGAGAACCGCCAAATTTTGCTGAGCCTAAACGCGCAAGATCATTTCCCACAAGCTTTCGCCGCCATTGAACAACAACACCTAGATTTGATTAAGCTCATTGAGCAAAGACAAGAAAATAAAGCCGTAGAGCAAGAGAAGACTCTCATCGCGGGCATGACGGAGTTGGAAATTGAAACCATTGGCAAAACCTACTTAAGCCAATCCTATGTCATGTTAAAGCAGGCCCAAGACTTAAAGGCTGAAGCGCAATTACCTAAAACCTATGCTGAAACCTTAAATCAACTCAAAGACACAGAGCAGTTCATCCGTCAGAACCCAAGAGACAAAATTACCATAGATGATCTAGCCAAGGACTGTTTATTCATGACAGAGCGCCTTTATTCCTTGGCGCGCCTAGCTCAGCAGATGCAACTGGCCGAACCCCAAGGCATTGAAAGCTTAGTGCTGACCCATGAAAACCAATTACAGCGCATTGCCCAAGCCATCAATCACAAAGATATTCGTAATCTATCCCTTGAAGATCAAAGCCTGCTGCTCAGTCAATTTGGCAAAAAACTTTTACAAAATAAACCCGCACCCAGCACCAACCAAGACCAAGGGGAGTTGGAAAAATGGAAGCGTAAAGTGGTATTGCTACAGGCAGAGATTCGCCGCCTGCAAAAGCTGCAACCCTAGCGCATAAAAAACCTAGCCCACAAAAAAAGCCACTCAAAAGTGGCTTTTTTGT
>JBFEWA010000251.1:0-5000 GCA_041546605.1 Bermanella sp. | reverse complement strand
TGCTGCTGAAAAAACCCGCTACGGCGGGTTTTTTTGTGCCTGTCGTAATTTAACGTATCCCCTGCCTGAAATGACCTTGTGCCTCGGCTTTAATTGTTTGTAAAGTACAACTCTAAAAGTCTTGGGTAATCTGCGATGAAAATAATAAAAACCCTGTGTACGGCCTCAGTTCTGCTCACATCCCTCAGTGCATGGTCTTGGTCGAATCACACCTTGGTGAGTCATCAGCTCGTGCAATCCATGCCCCAAGTGGCTGAGGCGGCACCGGTGAAGGTGGAGTCATTAGCCGAATTCTTGATGGCCAATGAGCAGCAAGTGGCGCAAATGTTAGCCGAAGATGAGGCTTGGATGGCTCAGAATCTCTGGCATTACAACCCAAGGCCAGAGGCTTTGGCGTTCACTGCCACGGGCAACCAAGATGATGTGATAGCGCGTTTTACCCGCGCCATTCGCATTAACCCGAACACCAAGTTCGCCTTGTATTTACAGGGGATGCCGGGCACCCAACTACAGGGCGAAGCCATGGACCCACAGAACATCAGTGTGTTTAAAAATCTGGGGCATTTGAATGAGCTGCCTTTGCAAGCGCTTACTTCTGGGCAGCTGGTTTCCCCAGTGGATGTGGTAGTGAGTGCTAACGATGAGCCGGATCACGGCCATGATATTGGTTTATTCACAGACAGCGGCACCGACTACGGTCAGGCGTTCGGTTTTGGCAAACAGCCCTTTGGTAATCCGAATTTAGAATACGGCACCCAAGCCCCTTTCCACATGGGCTTCTATCATGAGTCGTCGATCTTGTACGCTCTGGGTGGGTTTCTCAAAGAGACTTATCCACAGATGCGGATTCACCAATATAAGCGTCTAGCGGAACTGGCCTTTGCCAATGGCCACGATTACTGGGGTTATCGCTTCATGGGGTGGGGGCTGCATTATATTGGCGATTTCACCAACCCTTACCATGTGACACCGGTACCGGGTAACAGCACGTTAAGCACCATTTGGGTGGGGCTTTTGAGCATGCTGGGTTTTCCTAATGCGCAAAAAGAAGCGGTGCAGCTGGTGAGCAACCGACACACGGTACTGGAGGATTTCCAAAGCGTGATTATGACACAGGCTTATGCCCAGCATGATATGCAGCACGAGACTATTCAGGCCCTTAGTGTGAGCGCCCCTGTGGCGGATTACCAAGAGCAGGATGTGATTGATGTCTTTGCTAAAACATCCGTTGATAAAGCCGATGCCTTGGATGCGGTGTTAGAAGCCAGTTTCCCTTATGAATATGTGTCGGACCCGGCTGTGGAATACTCTGAGGTGGTGGTACTTGAAGAATTAGCCGCAAAAGTAAAAGCCCATGCTGGGGAAGAAGGCTTTGCTACTTTGACTCATAGCATCAGTGATTTATTAAGTGACTTTTCAGTGAGTGGCAGTGCGTACATTCAGGGAATTTTAAAATCTAAGCAATAAAAAAAGCGCCACACAATGGCGCTTTTTTTGGGAGTGCTTTTATCTGTTCATTAAATTTTTAAGTCCAGCCAAGGCGGATTCGCCACGGGCTTGTTTTTGTTCTTGGCTCACTTCCCCAAAGCCTTCGCGCTGAATATCGTCTTTGGGGAGTTCGTCTAAGAAGCGACTCGGGGTGGGTTCAAAACTTTCGCCATAACTTTTACGCTTACCGGTTAATGTTAGAGTTAGGTTTTGTTTTGCTCGCGTAATGCCTACATACATTAAGCGACGCTCTTCTTCTATGGTGTCTGCTTCGATGCTGTTTCTATGGGGCAGAATTTCTTCTTCTAATCCCATGATCCAAACATAAGGGAATTCCAAACCTTTGGATGCGTGCAATGTCATGAGCTGCACTTGATCTAGTTCGTCTTCTTGTTCTTGCTGTTCCAGCATGTCCCTCAGAATGAGTTTGGCCACGGCATCTTCGATGTCCATTTCGTCGCCGTTTTCTTCGGCTTTGTCCAACATGCGCTCGATATTGTCGATGAGAAACCACACGTTTTTCATGCGCGCTTCGGCCATGTTGGGGGTGTTACTGGTTTGATGTAACCAAGCTTCGTAATCTAAATCGTGCACCATTTCTTTAATGGCTTGTACTGGATCATCGGTGAAACAACGTTTGGTGGTGTTTTGAATCCAGTTACTAAAGCGTTGCAGTTTATCTACGGCCAATGGGGGCAGGATTTGTTCTAACCCAAGCTCGCTAGAGGCACTCATCAAGCTTAGTTGACGCTTACCGGCGTATTCTGTGAGCTTTTCTAATGTGGATGGGCCAATCTGACGACGTGGAATATTGATAACGCGCAAAAATGCCGTGTCGTCGGTTGGATTCACCAAGAGTTTTAAATAACTCATGATGTCTTTCACTTCGCTTTTGGCGAAGAAAGATTGGCTGCCGCTTAATTTATATGGCACCTGATACTGCTGCAGTTTCATTTCCATCAAACGGGATTGATGGTTGCCGCGGAATAAGATGGCATAGTCACGATATTTGCTTTGGTGACGCAATCTGTGTTCGATGATTTCCGTGGCAATGCGCTCGGCTTCGTTGTCTTCGCTTTTGCATTTCACAATGCGAATCGGGTCGCCATAGCCTTTGTCGGACCATAGTTTTTTCACAAATTCGTGGGGGTTGTTTTCAATCACCTGGTTGGCGGCATTTAGAATCAAGCCGGTGGAGCGATAATTTTGCTCCAACATGATGACTTTTAAATTGGGGAAGTCGGTTTTCAATAAGCTGAGGTTTTCAGGTTTGGCACCGCGCCACGCATAAATGGATTGGTCATCGTCCCCTACCACGGTGAATTTACCGTGATGACCCACTAAAATTTTAACCAACTCATATTGGCTAGTGTTGGTGTCTTGATACTCATCCACCAAAAGATAGCGGGTATTTTTTTGCCATTTCTCGCGCACTGCTTGGTTGTTCATAAACAACAAGGTGGGAATGCGAATAAGGTCATCAAAGTCCACGGCGTTGTAGGCTTTTAATGAACGATCGTAACTGGCATAGGTTTGCGCCACTAGCATTTCTTGTGGGGTTTGAGCCAGCTGAATGGCTTGATCCGGTTCGATCAAATCGTTTTTTAACGTGCCGATTTGCTGTTTGATCATATCCACCATGTCGCCATCGGCATCGTGTTCGCGATGCATGATGTCTTTCAGTAAGGACTTGGTGTCGCCGTCATCAAAAATAGAAAACCCTGGGCGGATACCTAGGTGTTTATGTTCTTTGCGAATGATATTCAAACCTAGGTTGTGGAAGGTGGAAACCGTTAACCCGCTGGCGGCTTTGCCTTGTACAAGTTTCGCCACACGCTCTTTCATTTCTTTAGCGGCTTTGTTGGTAAAGGTAAGGGCGGTGATGTTGCGCGCCGGCACGCCACATTGTTCGATGAGATAGGCGATCTTTGTGGTGATTACACTGGTCTTACCTGACCCCGCTCCAGCTAGTACCAATAGCGGGCCATCAATATGTAATACGGACTCTTTTTGACGGGGGTTTAAGTGATTCACAAAGACTTCTTTACCAATAATTGAGGGCGCAAGGTTATCAAAAATAAGCGGCTTTGATTAGAGGCTCAATTAAATCTAATGGCTATATGTAGCGCCGGATTATGCTGCCGTCGGTTCATGTTGTGGGACTGGGGGCTGGGTTGAGGCGGCGCTCCATTTGGCGATAACTCAGGGCCTCAAGTAAATGCGCCCTTTCAATGCTGGGGGATTCAGCCAAGTCCGCCAGAGTGCGGGCTACCTTGATAATGCGGTGATACGCCCTCGCGCTTAAACCCAGTTTATCTAGGGCATCTTCGAGTAGCTGGCTAAGCTCTTGGCTTAATGGGCAATGCTGGGGGATTTGCTGCTGATTCAATTGTGCATTGGTGCAACCTTGGCGTTGCATTTGTCGGGTGCGAGCAGCTATTACTCGGGATTTCACTTGCTCGCTGCTTTCGGCTTGTTCGGAGCTGGACAGCAAGCCTTTGGCCAACGCGGGCACTTCGATTTGGATGTCGATGCGATCCAATAAGGGGCCAGATACCGCGCTTTGGTATTTTAAGGCTTTGGCTTCGGAGCAATCCCCACAGCGTTTATTGGGTTGTTTGAGATAGCCACAGGGGCAGGGATTCATGGCGGCAATTAATTGAAAGTCGGCTGGGTAGTCCACCTGCTGGGCGGCGCGACTGATACTGATGTGGCCGGTTTCTAACGGTTCTCGCAGTACATCCAACACATGGCGGTTGAATTCAGGGATTTCATCGAGAAACAGCACCCCGTGATGGGCCAAAGAAATTTCACCGGGTTTTGGGTGTGTGCCGCCCCCAACGAGGGCTACGCCAGAGGAAGTATGATGTGGCTGGCGAAAGGGCCGGGTGGTGAAATACGGTCTGACAGGTTGGCTGGAGACGCTATAGAGTGATGCCACTTCAAGGGCCTCACCCTCATTCAGCGGTGGCAGAATGCCAGGTAAGCAATGGGCTAACATACTTTTGCCTGTGCCCGGAGGGCCACTCATTAATAAGTTGTGGCCGCCCGCGGCACAGATTTCTAATGCACGCTTCGCGTGGTGCTGTCCCTTCACCTGGGCCAAATTAGGCCCGTGGTATTGTTCTTGGCTGATGGGCGTGTCAGGTAAGGCGGGTAAGGGCGTGAGCTGTCTTAGATGGGCACACACTTCTAGCAAATGGCTGCAGGTTAAATGAGCGCCACGACTCAATGCGGCTTCTTGCGTATTTTTGCTCGGCAAGATTAATGTTCGGTTTTCACTGCTGGCGGCTAAGGCGGCGGGGATTACACCTGAGACGCCCCTTACGGCGCCGGTTAAAGCCAGTTCACCTAATAATTCGTATTGGCTTAAAGGCTCACTCGGGATTTGTTCGCTGGCGGCTAAAATCCCCAGGGCAATGGCTAAATCAAAACGTCCCCCTTCTTTGGGTAGATCCGCTGGAGCAAGGTTCACCGTGATGCGGCTGGCAGGGAACTCAAAACCACTGTTT
>JBFEWA010000041.1:0-13915 GCA_041546605.1 Bermanella sp. | reverse complement strand
TGAAGATGACTTTGCTGCAATGGATGAAGGCAATGACCTTGATCTAGGTGAGTTTGAAGAAGGTGAGCTAAATGATTTTGATGCCCCAGAAGCCGATGCCGGTCTTATGGGGACAGCGGATACGGATGTCGAACCTGAAGATGTCTTGGGTGAAGTGGATGTCTATATGGCCTATAACCGTTTAGACCCAGCCCGTGCTTTGTTAGATAAATCTATTGCTAGTCAGCCAGATCGAATGGATTTGCGTTTGAAATTGGTTGAAGTATTAGAGTCCATGGAAGACCAAGACGCGCTTGCTGAACAAGTTGATTACATTAATCTAAATGGATCTGATGAAGATAAAGCGAAAATAGCCCAAGTCCAAGTGGGTGCTGTGGATGATGTAAATGAAGACTTCTCCATGGATTTCGGCATGGATGATGATTTTGGTTTAAGTACGCCTAAAGAGCAGACCGCTGAAACTGAGTTTTCATCGGATTTATCGTTAGGCGAAGACAGTGAGTTAGATTTTGATTTAGATGGCTTGGAATTGGATGCCGCGGATGATGCATCTGCAGAATTGGATTTAGGTTCCGATTTAGATATGGGATCAGATTTGGATTTGGGGTCTGATTTTGAGTCATCAATGGAAGATACCTTAGATTCCGATGACCTAAGCTTGGATTTCGATACCAGTGGCAATAATGAAGTTGCAGATACGGATCTCGATTTGAGTCTAGATGACATGTCGGATGACGGTAATTCCATGGACTTTGATCTTGGTGATTTTGAGTCTGCCTCGGATGATCTGGATTTGTCATTGGATGAAGATGAAGTTGAATTGACTGCGGAAGAGTCTGAATTGGGTGAGCTAGATGGCCTGAGTTTGGATTCTGAAACGGATTTGGATTTTGATCTTGAGTCTGCTGATGATGTTTCTTTGGATTTTGAAGCGCCTGTTGTATCTGAAGATGTACCAGAGTTATCAGTTGGAAGTACAGATAATGATGTGTCATTTGATTTGGGTGACGACAGTGATGACTTGTCTTTGGATTTTGACTCTCAAGAAGAGACAGATTTGTCATTTGAAAACCTAGGTGATGATACCAGTGATATAGAGTTAGCTGGGTTTGATAGCTCGGATGATAGCTTGCCAGAATTTGAAGAGGGCTTGTCCTTTGAAGAAGAAGTGGAGTTGCCAGAGCTAACTGAAGAAACGGGTGATAGCATTGATGCAGAGCTGGATGCATTGAGTGGTGACGATATTGAGTTACCAACTTTAGAACCAGCAGCAGAAGCTATGGATGATTTGCCAGAATTAGATGATGATTTTGATCTGGCAATAGCGTCTCCTAGTGAAGAATTAGAATCAGTTGATGATGTGGCGTCTGAATATAAAGAAGAGCTGCCAACATTGGATCAAGGGTCAGATGATGACTTCCCATCTCTAGATGAGATGGGGGATATTGATTTAGATAATCTAGACAACGATTTAGATTTCTTGAGTGGTACAGATGAGAGCGAGACCAAGCTTGATCTGGCGAGGGCTTACATAGATATGGAAGACCAAGAAGGCGCCCGAGAAATTTTGCAGGAAGTTCTAGAAGAAGGTAATGATCAACAAAAACAAGAGGCTACTAAACTGTTAGATGGTTTAGTGTAAATCTGATTTGTTCGATAACGACCCCGAGTATGGCAACATGCTCGGGTTTTGTTTTTTTGGGTAGTAGATATGACAGAGCAAGAGCCAGTGCAAAGATGGGTGGCTGGCGTTGAGTATAATGGCGCGCGCTTTAAGGGCTGGCAGAAGCAAAAGCATCAGCCAGGCGTCAGTATTCAGGATGCCTTAGAAAAGGCTATTTCTGAGGTGGCTGACCATGATGTGGATATTGTATGCGCCGGCAGAACCGATGCTGGTGTGCATGCCAGTGCGCAGGTGATTCATTTTGATAGTCCCGCCAAACGTAGTGAGCATGGCTGGAAAATGGGTATTAACACCAAGCTGCCTGATGGTGTGTGTGTCAACTGGGTCCAACCTGTGTCTAGCGAGTTTCATGCTCGCTTCAGTGCGGTGGCTAGACGCTATCGTTACTTTATTATGAATAAGCCAGTGAAGCCGGGCTTGATGCACGATCAGGTCACATGGTGGCGTCATGAGCTGGATGCTGACAAGATGCATGCAGCGGCGCAGGCTCTTGTGGGGGAGCATGACTTTACCTCATTTAGGGCTCGAGATTGTCAGGCGAATCACCCTAGGCGTACCATGAAAGACGTGAGCGTGAAGCGCATGGGGGATTGGGTGCTGTTAGAAGTCTGCGCAAACGCATTCTTATATCATATGGTGCGCAATATCGCTGGGGTGCTATTACCCATTGGAGAAGGGCGTAAGCCAGTTGAGTGGTGTGAGCAGGTGCTAAAGGCACAAGATCGAACCAAGGCAGGTGTCACAGCGCCTGGAGAGGGTTTGTATTTTGTGGATGTGGAGTATCCTGATTTTCCAGATTTACCTATTTATCGCGAAGGGCCGCCGTTTTACCAATTAATGACGGCAGCAAAGTAATATGTTGAAGCGAACTCGAGTAAAAGTATGCGGGATTACCCGTGTAGAAGACGCCCAAGCAGCAGTGCGAGCGGGTGCAGATGCCATTGGCTTGGTGTTTTATGAACCAAGTCCGAGATGTGTGCGTATAGAACAAGCAAAGGCCATTGCGGCTAGTGTGCCTGCATTTGTGAGTGTGGTGGCGTTGTTTGTAAATGCCAGTGCGCAGGACGTGCAGGATGTTTTAGAAAACGTTAGAATAGACCTACTCCAATTTCATGGTGACGAAGAAAATGACTTTTGCAGTCAATTCCAGCGCCCCTTCATTAAAGCCCAGCGTGTCCGGCAAGCGTCGGATGTGGTGGCGTCGAGCCTGCGGTTCCCAGACGCATTGGGCATACTGCTAGACAGCTATAAACCTGGCGTGCCAGGAGGAACCGGCGAGACCTTTGATTGGTCCCTGATTCCAGAATCTCAAACAAAACCTTTAATACTCGCAGGTGGGTTAACCCCAGATAATGTTGCTTCGGCCATTGAGCAAGTACAGCCGTTTGCTGTTGATGTCAGTGGTGGGGTAGAGCAAAGCAAAGGTATCAAAGACCCTGCGAAAATCGATGCATTTTTAAGTGAGGTGTACGGTGTCAACAACCGATAAAACAGCGATTGATTTAAAAGCCGTGACGCAATTGCCAAATGAAACTGGGCATTTTGGTCAGTATGGCGGTCGTTTCGTTTCAGAAACCCTAATGTCAGCTTTGGATGATTTGACGGAGCTGTATGAGCGTTTAAGTAAGGATCCGGCTTTCCAGGCGGAATACGATAAGGATCTAGCTCACTATGTGGGTCGTCCCTCTCCTTTGTATTTTGCAGAGCGCTTAACAGAAAAAGCCGGTGGTGCAAAAATTTACTTAAAGCGTGAAGATTTAAACCATACTGGCGCCCATAAAGTGAACAATACCATTGGTCAGGCGTTGTTGGCTAAGTATACTGGTAAACCAAAAGTGATTGCCGAAACCGGTGCTGGTCAGCACGGTGTGGCTACGGCTACTGTGGCTGCGCGTTTGGGTTTGCAGTGTACGGTTTTCATGGGTAAAACCGATGTGGAGCGCCAAAAATTAAATGTGTATCGCATGCGTTTACTGGGTGCTGAAGTGGTGCCGGTAACATCGGGTACTGCGACATTAAAAGATGCCATGAATGAAGCCATGCGCCACTGGGTAACCAATGTTGACGATACCTTTTACATTATCGGTACGGCGGCAGGTCCACACCCTTATCCAAAACTTGTACGTGACTTCCAGTCTATTATTGGTCGTGAAACTAAGCGTCAAAGTATGGAATTAGAAGGTCGTTTACCGGATGCGGTGGTGGCCTGTGTGGGTGGAGGCTCAAATGCCATTGGTATGTTCTATCCGTTTATCGAAGATGAATCTGTTGCCATGTATGGTGTAGAAGCGGGTGGTCATGGTTTAGATGGTGATGATCATGCGGCTCCTCTATGTAAAGGTAAGCCAGGTGTGCTTCACGGTAATCGTACTTATTTAATGGAAGATGAGAATGGCCAAATTATGGGAACCCATTCTGTGTCTGCCGGCTTGGATTATCCAGGTGTTGGGCCTGAGCATGCATACCTTAAAGATATTGGCCGTGTGAATTATGTGGCTGCAACAGATAATGAAGCGTTAGATGCGTTCCATACTCTAACGGAAATTGAAGGCATTATGCCTGCGTTAGAATCCAGTCATGCGGTTGCCTATGGTATGAAGTTGGCAGCAACCATGGATAAAGACAAAGTGGTGGTGATTAACTTGTCTGGCCGAGGCGATAAAGATATTCATACGGTGGCTGGCCTCGACGGTATCGAGATTTGAAGCTATTTGCGTCGATGATACGGCGTTATGAAACTCATTCAGAATGCTCATTTACTTAAGTAAACTGCGCGTCTTCATGAGTTTCATGCCTTGCCTCATCTTCCTCAATAACGCTTCAACATGGAAGTTAATAGCTTCATGATTTTAAAAAATTAAGAAATCTATTTGCTGTAATAAAGCTAATAGTATTTTGGTTTGTACGAGGTCACCCCGTGGCCGATCTTAAAGCATTAAATTTAGCGTCCGGCGTCTGACACTAGACACCCGACTAGGAAATAAAAATGAATCGAGTAGATCAATGTTTTGCCGATTTAAAAGCGGCAGGAAAAAAAGCCTTAATTCCATATATTACAGGCGGTGATCCAAAGCCAAATTTGACGGTTGAATTAATGCACACCCTTGTTGAGAGTGGTGCGGATATTATTGAGCTGGGTGTGCCATTTTCTGATCCCATGGCGGACGGCCCAACCATTCAGTTAGCGTGTGAGCGTGCTCTTGAGCACAATACCAGTCTTAAAGATATTTTGGGTATGGTGAAAACCTTCCGTGAAACCAACCAAAAAACACCGGTTGTTTTGATGGGATACTTAAACCCAGTTGAAGTGATGGGTTATGAGAAGTTTGCGTTATCCGCTAAAGATGCCGGTTTGGATGGTGTGCTGGTGGTGGATATGCCGCCAGAAGAGTCTGAACAATTAGCTGGATATTTGACAGAAAATGATTTGAAAATGATTTTCTTGATGGCGCCAACCACGCCAGATGCCCGTGCGAAAACCATTTGTGAGCACGGTTCTGGTTACCTTTATTATGTTTCGGTAAAAGGGGTGACAGGTTCAGCGGCACTGGATGTGCCGGATGTAAAAGCCAACTTGGATCGTATTCGTGAAAAAACTCAATTACCGTTAGGTGTGGGTTTTGGCATTAAAGATGGTGAGACTGCTGCGGCTGTGGCTAAAGTATCCGATGCGGTGATTGTGGGCAGTGCCTTGGTTCGCTGTATCGAAGAAAATGAAAATGAACCTGAGGTTATTAAGCAAAAATTAGCCGGCTTAATGCGCGAAATGCGCACAGCAATGGATGCTTAATTAAATTGAGGTGAGTCTATGAGTAATTGGCTTGATAAAATTGTTCCGGCAAGTATAAAAGCCACCTCTCAGGCTAAAGCTAAGCAGGTGCCTGAAGGCTTGTGGACTCGCTGCCCTGATTGTCAAACGGCACTGTATCAGCCGGATTTAGAACGTAATCTAAATGTGTGTGATAAGTGCGAGCATCATTTTAGAATTTCTGCGCGGCGTCGTTTGCACTTGATGCTTGACGTGGAGCCCCGCAGTGAGTTGTTCGAAGGTGTCGAGCCTGTCGATAAACTTAAATTCCGCGATTCAAAAAAATATAAAGATCGCTTGATATCAGAACAAAAGAAAACCCAAGAAAAAGATGCCTTGGTCGTTATGCAAGGCAAGATAGAAGGGTTGCCCGTGATTGCTTGTGCTTTTGAGTTTTCATTTATGGGTGGCTCTATGGGGCAGGTGGTCGGCGAAAAATTTGTATTGGCATGTGAAACTGCATTGGCTGAGAAAAAGCCATTGGTGTGTTTTGCTGCAAGTGGTGGGGCGAGAATGCAAGAGGCGCTGTTTTCCTTGATGCAAATGGCCAAAACCAGTGCCGCCATTGAACAATTAAAGCGTAACAAAATTCCTTATATCTCAGTGTTAACGGATCCTGTTTATGGTGGGGTGAGTGCCAGTCTTGCAACATTAGGGGATGTCATACTGGCAGAGCCTAAAGCCTTAGTTGGTTTTGCAGGCCCACGAGTAATAGAGCAGACGGTTCGTGAAACCTTGCCTGAAGGATTTCAGCGTAGTGAGTTTCTGCTTGAGCATGGCATGCTGGATAAAGTGGTAACACGAGAAAATATGCGACCCACCATTAAACGATTATTGCAGTTATTGATGTCGTCATGAAAAAAAATCTAGATGAATGGTTGTCTTTTCTAGAGAGCAATCACCCCACAGAAATCGATATGGGTTTGCAGCGAGTTCAAACCGTTGCGCAGCGATTAAATTTATTAAAGCCCGCCAATAAGGTCCTTTTGGTTGCCGGAACCAATGGCAAGGGTTCCACTGTGACTATGTCGAGCCAGATTTTACAAGCTGCTGGCAAAACCGTGGGTAGTTATATGAGCCCCCATTTGCATGTTTATAATGAGCGCGTTCGCATCAATAGTGAGCCTGTATCGGATGAGTGCATAATTGAAAGTTTTGAGGCCATTGATCAAGCAAGGCAAGAAATTAGCCTGACGTATTTTGAAGTGGGAACGCTGTCTGCTTTATATATTTTTAAAAAATACGCCGTGGATGTGGCTGTTCTAGAAATAGGTTTGGGTGGGCGACTGGATGCGGTGAATATTGTGGATGCGGATGGCGCTGCGGTAACCAGTATTGGTTTGGATCATCAGGATTGGCTTGGAAGTGATATTAACCAAATTGCATTTGAAAAGGCTGGGGTGTTTCGTTCGCAGTTGCCTGCGGTGTGTGGGCAAAGAAACCCGCCTCAAACCTTGATTGACCATGCTCAGTCTATCAATGCTCGCCTGTGCATTAAGGGTGTGGATTTTGATTTTACGAAAATGGCGGCTACTTGGGATTGGCGCGGTGTGGATGAACATGGCAATCACAAGGTATTAAACGCCTTGCCGTTGCCGTCTTTACCTATTGAGAATGCAGCTACAGCGATTCAGTTGTTGGTATTGATGTTTCCTGAACTTAGGCAAGATGAGATCGAAAATGGCCTTGTAAAGGCGCAGCTAGATGGCCGATTACAGCGATTTACTGCGCCATTTAATGGGGTGATGGATGTGGGGCATAATCCTCAGGCGGCGCAGCTTTTGAATGAAGATTTAGCGGCTAGACCTATTACAGGTAAGCGTTACGGCTTGTTGGCCATGTTGAAGGATAAAGATGCTGAATCTGTGGTTAAGCAATTTGATCAAATAGATATCTGGTATGTGGCTGGATTGTCTGGGTATCGAGGGCAAACCGTGGCAGAGTTAGCCGATAAAGTGGCTGGTGCGATAGATGTGAAAGGGCAATACGATACGGTTGCAGGGGCTTTGGCATCATTACAAGAGCAGGTTGATGTGACAGATGAGGTGGTGGTATTTGGCTCATTTGTGACAGTGGCTCAAGCGCAAGCATGGCTCTCCCAATATTAGTGGCTTGAGTTGAGCAGAATAATAAGTAAAAGGTGATTAAATGGATGAAGGTGTAAAGCGTAAGCTGGTCGGTGCAGGCGTGTTGGTGACGGCTGCTCTGATTGTTTTGCCTCAGTTGGCACCCAATGCCGGAGATGCATCCTATTTGGCGGAAAGTATACCAGTGGAACAAAATGTGCCGAATATGTCTATGCCTCTGCCTAAGTCCATGTCGTTGCCTATGGCGAACCCGCAGTCGGTTGCGAGTAACTCCCCCGAGCGGGTGGATATGCAAGATGTGACAGTGGATGGTCAAACACTCAAACTGAATGATCTGGAAAAGCCCGTGGTGGACACGTCTGGCCAAGCGGTTGTCTGGCACATTCAGGTAGGAAGCTTTGCCAAGGTGGAAAACGCCTTGAACTTAAGGAATGCTCTGAGAAAGGCAGGCTATAAGGCATTTGAAGAAAAATCAGCCGATGGCAGTTATACCCGTGTATTTGTTGGCCCTAGTACACAAAAGCAGCAGTTAGAGGCGCAAATACTGGACATTAAGCGAGCATTTAAGGTTCAGGGCAAAATAGTTGTGTTTGAAGGCCGATGATTCCCTTTGCGCTTGAGTTACCCTTTGTTAGAATGCGCCCTTTCTTCAAGGGCGTTTGTTTGTATGTCCCACAAAACAGCTCAAGATTGCGAATTCTAATATGCTCATGATTGATTGGGTCATATTGGCCGTGGTATTGATTTCAGCCCTTATCAGCATCAAACGTGGGTTTGTAAAAGAGATGCTGTCCCTTGCCAGTTGGATTGCGGCATTCATCATTGCGCGCATCTTCAGTGGCCATCTAGAGATATTGCTTGTCCAGTGGATTGAAACACCCTCAGCACGATACGGGGCGTCTTTTGCTATTTTGTTTGCCGCGACTTTGATCGTGGGGGCTATGATTAATAACTTGGTGGGCGAATTAGTGCGCGTCACAGGTTTAGCGGGTACAGACCGCATGTTCGGTATTGTGTTTGGGGTGGCTCGTGGCTTGATTTTAGTGACAGCTGCCGTATATGGATTACAAATGACGGCACTAAGCTCGGACCCTTGGTGGAAAGAGTCTGCGCTGCTGCCGCATTTTGAATTAATGGTGTCTTGGTCGAAAGATATTCTTCCGGGCGCTGCTGAAACCCTTCTTACACTGGGGCAACCCGGTGAATAAAACGTATTTAAAGAGGTAACGCCATGTGTGGCATTGTTGGTTTGGTTGCTAAAAGCAATGTGAATCAGGCGCTGTATGATGCTCTAACGGTATTACAACACCGTGGTCAGGATGCGGCAGGTATGGTCACCTGCGATAAAGGTCGTTTTTACCTACGTAAAGATAATGGCTTGGTAAAAGACGTGTTCCGCACGCGCCATATGCAACGACTAGTGGGCAACATGGGGATTGGTCATATCCGTTACCCAACTGCTGGTAGTTCAAGCTCTGCAGAAGCTCAGCCTTTCTACGTGAACAGTCCGTACGGTATCGTATTGGCTCATAACGGTAATTTAACCAACACTCAAGAGTTGGTGAAGGATGTTTACCGTGAAGATTTGCGTCATGTAAATACCAATAGTGACTCTGAAGTGTTACTCAATATTTTTGCCCATGAGTTGCAAGAGCAAAAGCAATTGATACCAACCCCTCAAGATGTATTTGATGCGGTTAAGCGTGTACATAAACGCATCAAAGGTGGTTATGCGGTGATCGCTATGCTGGCCGGTTATGGGGTAGTGGGTTTCCGTGATCCAAACGGTATTCGTCCTGCGGTATTTGGCAAGCGTACGACCGATGAAGGCGATGAATACATGATTGCCTCTGAAAGCGTTGCGTTGGATGCATTGGATTTTGACTTGGTGCGCGATATTGAACCAGGCGAAGCCATCTTTATTGATGTAGATGGTAACTTGCATACTCAGCAGTGTGCCGAGAATCCTAAGTTGACGCCGTGTATTTTTGAACACGTTTACTTTGCACGCCCAGATTCTATTATCGATAAAATCAGTGTTTATAAAGCCCGTTTAAAAATGGGTGCGCGTTTGGCTGAAAAAATTCTACGTGAACGCCCAGATCACGATATTGATGTGGTGATTCCTATTCCGGATACCAGCCGAAGCTCGGCAGTGGAGCTAGCCAACCGCTTAGGTGTGAAATACCGTGAAGGTTTCATGAAAAACCGTTACATCGGTCGTACCTTTATTATGCCTGGCCAGCAACAACGTAAAAAATCCGTTAAGCAAAAATTAAATGCTTTGGATTTAGAATTCCGTGGCAAAAACGTGTTGCTAGTGGATGACTCTATCGTGCGTGGTACCACGTGTGAGCAAATCATCGAAATGGCCCGTGAAGCCGGTGCTAATAAAGTGTATTTCGCAAGTGCGGCACCAGAAGTTCGCTTCCCGAATGTGTACGGTATTGATATGCCAGCGAAAGAAGAATTCATTGCTCACAATCGTACTGTTGAAGAGATTCAAGAAGCCATTGGTGCGGATTGGTTGATCTATCAAGATTTACAAGACTTGGTTGATGCCACCTGTGATGGTGCCGATGTGAAGTATGACTTTGACTGCTCCGTATTTAACGGCGAGTACGTTACAGGTGATATTGATGAAGCTTACCTTGAGAAGTTACAAGCCGCCCGTAACGATGCCAATAAAAAACAAAACGTTGAAAACAGCATCATTGATTTGCACAATGATGAAGAAGTGGAATAGAGATTAAGATAGTGTCGGATAAAAAACGTTACAACGCACAACTGGACGATGCCGAGTTTTCAACCTTGGCGGTTCGCGCAGGTTATGAGCGCACACAAGAGCATGAGCACAGTGAAGCCATGTTCTTAACTTCCAGTTATGTGTTTGGTAACGCAGAAGAGGCCGCAGCGGTTTTTGCTGGCGACCAAGACGGCAATGTTTATACCCGCTACACCAATCCAACGGTTCGAACCTTTGAGCAACGCTTGGCGGCACTGGAAGGGGCGGAGCAATGCGTAGCCACTGCTTCCGGTATGTCTGCGATTTTCTCAACGATTTTGGCATTGTTACAACCGGGTGATCATATTGTATCGAGCCGCAGTATCTTTGGCTCCACCAATGTGCAGTTTCAAAAATACGTCAGCAAGTTAGGTATTACTGTTGATTATGTACAATTAACGGATATCTCTGCTTGGGAAGGTGCGATTAAAAACAATACCAAATTGTTTTTCTTAGAGTCTCCATCCAACCCAATGAATGAAGTAGGTAACCTATCTGAAATTGTTGAGCTTGCGCACAAACATGACATTTTAGTAGCCGTAGATAATTGCTTCTGTACGCCGGCGTTACAACAGCCGTTGAAATTTGGCGTGGACGTGGTGATTCACAGTGCCACTAAATATATCGATGGCCAAGGCCGTACTTTAGGTGGTGCTGTATTAGGTCGAAAAGAATTAATGGAAGAAGTGGTTGGGGTGCTGCGTTCAGTAGGGCCGACCATGAGTCCTTTTAATGCCTGGGTTATGTTGAAAGGCCTTGAGACATTAAAAATTCGCATGAAAGCACACAGCGAAAATGCCATGGCGTTAGCCTTGTGGTTGAAACAACAGCCTAGCGTTAAAGCGGTTCATTATGCGGGTTTGCCTGAGCACCCTCAGCATGAGCTTGCAAAATCACAACAAAAAGATTTTGGCGGTGTGTTGGCGTTTGAAGTAGAAGGTGGCAAAGAAGCCGCTTGGTCTGTGATTGATAGCACTCGCATGTTTTCCATTACGGCAAATCTAGGTGATGCTAAAACGACCATTACACATCCTGCTACCACAACACACTGTCGTGTGGATCCTGCTGATCGTGAACGAGCTGGCATTTCCGATGGCTTGATTCGTATAGCATGTGGTCTTGAAGATATTGAAGATATTAAAAGAGATCTAGCGTTTGGTTTAAGCCGTATCTAGATTCGTCTTTGTGCTGGTATGCGAATGCATGGGAGTAATCTAGAGTGGATGCAAAATTAAACGCAGTGCTTACTGCGTTGAATAACGTAGTACTAGGTAAAGAGCATCAAGTGAAATTGGCCTTAAGCTGCTTGCTAGCGAAAGGCCATTTACTAATTGAAGACTTACCTGGTATGGGTAAAACCACACTAAGTCATGCATTGGCGAATGTGTTGGGCTTGCAATATCAGCGCATCCAATTCACCAGTGATATGTTACCAGCCGATATCGTTGGCGGAAGCATCTATCAAAGAGATGAAGCAACCCAGCAAGGTCGCTTTGTTTTTCACCCGGGTCCTGTTTTTTCTCAAGTGGTATTGGCCGACGAAATTAACCGCGCCACACCTAAAACCCAAAGTGCTTTACTTGAAGCAATGGAAGAGCGCCAGGTAAGTATTGATGGCAACACCTATCCGTTGCCAGAGCCTTTCTTTGTTATTGCCACTCAAAATCCAATTTCACAATTAGGCACGTTTACGTTACCAGAATCTCAGTTAGATCGATTTTTATTGCGCATTGAGCTTGGTTATCCTAATGCACAAGCAGAGCGTGCACTGTTAGAAGGGCGATCGCAGCGTACATCTGATGTGGCTGAATTGATGAGTAAAGACGAATTGTTCCATTATCAGCAAAAAGTCACTCAGGTGAATGCCAGTTCGGCACTGCTGGATTATATTCAAAAATTAGTAGCCAAAACTCGTGAGCATGAATCGCTAAGATACGGTTTGTCTCCAAGAGCGACCCTTGCACTATTAAACTGTGCAAAAAGCTGGGCAATGCTTGAAGGGCGGGATCATGTGATTCCGGATGATGTGCAGGCGGTTTTTCCGTATGTTGCGCAGCATCGATTAGAGGATGCCTTGGTTGATGCCAAGATCGACGTGTGTGCTGACATCTTGCAGACGGTTCCTGTTTTGTAATGTCTTCTATTCGGTTAAGAATTCAACGTTTTTATCAAGCTTGGTTGAATCGACGACTGCCTAATGCGAAGCGAATTCAATTAAGTCAAAAGCGTATTTTCATCTTCCCCAATAAAATAGGTTTGTTGTTTTTGATAATGGTGGCCTTGTTATTTGTAACGGGGGTGAATTATCAAAACAACCTGATGCTCAGTATCTGCTTTTTTATGGTGAGTTTGTTTATTACCACCATAGTTGCCAGTTATCAGAATCTTTCTTCATTAATAATCAAAGCCGGTGCCTGTGAGTCTGTATTTGCGGGTGATTCGGTCATGTTGCCTATTACTCTGGAAAACCCCAATAAAAAACATAAAGTAGGTTTGCTGTTTGAAATTGATGGAGGGTATTCGCAATTAGTCTCCTCATTAGACGATCGCCACTTACTGAAGCTTGCGTATCAAACGCAAGCAAGAGGCTTGTTGCGGGTGCCTAAAATAAAGCTAAAGAGTGTTTATCCGCTTGGTTTAATTAATTGCTGGACATGGTTGCGCTTGGATTTTGAAGGTCTGGTTTATCCTGCAAAGCTTGATATGCCATTCAAGCTAGGTAAGGGAGAGGATGACAATGAGAATGATGGGCAGCAGCAACAAGCCGGTATGGAAGAATTTGAAGGCTTAAGGGTTTACCAAAAAGGAGACTCGCTTAAGCGCGTCGCTTGGAAGCAGTATGCCAAAACTCAACAGCTCATGACGAAACAATATACTGAACATAAAGGTGATGATCATTGTTTGGACTGGTATAGCCTTTCTGGTTTTGATGTGGAGACACGATTACAAATCTTGTGTGGTTGGGTGCTTAAGGCCCATGGGCAGCAAAGTGAGTTTAGCTTGAAGCTTCCGGGGCAGCACATTGCCCAATCAAGTGGCGATCATCACTTAATCATGTGTTTGAGGGCGTTAGCCTTGTTTGGAATTGAGGGTGGGCATCATGTCTAATCGAACCTTGATTCCTCAGGCAACCTTGTCATTTTTGTTTTTGTCGGTGTTTTGTGCGCTTATGTTGCACGTATCCCGTTTGCCGGTTTGGTTGATCCTGTTTGCTTTGCTAGCATTGTTGTGGCGTGTGGCAATGTTTGCAGGGAAGATGCCTAAGCCTAATTGGCTTATAAAATTATCATTAGTATCAGGTGGGTTTCTGGGAATTTATCTTACCTATGGTGCTCAATTGAGCATTGAAGGAATGGTGTCACTTTTAATAGCAGGGGTGATGCTAAAGCCGCTGGAAGTCGAAAGACAAAAAGACAGTTATCTTCTGTTGTTCTTAAATTACTTTTTATGTGCATTGATCTTTTTGTTTGATCGTTCGCCCTTGATCTTCTTTCTATCCTTTCTGGTTATGTTGCTCACCTTGTCTGCGCAAGTGTTGCTGCATTTTTATT
>JBFEWA010000250.1:0-5006 GCA_041546605.1 Bermanella sp. | reverse complement strand
AGACGACGATTATCGACGTACGGTGTTATACATGCAGAATATAGGAAATATCCTGTTGATGTTGCCGTATGAATGCAGCAAGGGAATTCTGGGTATTGTTTATTTTCCATCGATATAAATGTATTGCAGTGTGGCGATACTACATGAATATTGGGTTTCTATAATGGTCACCCTTGACCAACCTGGGCCACGGTAAGGGCCACATGTGTGATTAGTGTAATTGATCCATGCACTGGAGGTGTGATTAAAGAAACAACATGGGAGGTGCTCGGTATGAACTTTACGACCGGTCCATAAGGATAGTTTTTTCTATGTAAGAATCAACAGTGACGTCATTCTGATACATTGATAGGGGGCATTGAGTAATATCACAATGATGGCTGTAGGTGCCCTTAGCGTGAAGTTGCATGGAGCTGAGTTTAGTTAAACGGTGAACCACGCACTCCATTAGTTGAAGGAGGTTATTGTGAGAAAAAATAAGCGTAAGTTTGATTCTTTCGTCGTAATAGCCTTCGTTGCTTTTTTGGGCGGGTGCTCTGTTCATCTGGTAAATGAAACGCCTATCTCGTATACCGATAATCCTCAAATGACTTATCCCATTCAAGTGGCCGTGACAAAGGAATTGCTGGTCGTGCCATCAAGCATTAACGTCAAAGCTATAATTGATGGAACAGAACACGGAATGATTGGAAGTGGCGCTGGAGTATGGACGCAGAATGTTCGCGCAAATTGTAAGCATTGGTTTGAAGTGAAATACAATGCTGTATGGCAATCACTACCATTTTTATTGTCTAGTTCTACTTCGGTGCCAGAACAAGGGGTATTTCATGTGGAAATACATCATAGTGCTGGGCCTATCCGTATATGGACATCGCCACACGATAACGGACCATGGGTGGGGAGTTATAAATTTGTTCTGTACACAGCGCCAGTGCTAAATTTTCAAAATTTTAATTTCGAACCGTTTTGTGCCTCTGAGGCGTGTCAAGATATGGTCCAGGCTTTCTCATTAGAACTTCCGGTTCCAAAGGGTGCTGTGTGTAATAGGGGAACATTTTTCACGATAAAGTCAACTAAGCGTGAAGCAAGAGCGTTCCTAAATGTTCAAACGGATGATCCGAACTATCCATATTTAAAATTCTTAATTGAGGCTATCGAGATACCAATGTGAAGGTGAGTCACGCTTCATGGATGTGTGTTGGGGAGGGGCGGAAGGGACTTTT
Source organism: Bermanella sp. (assembly GCA_041546605.1). GTDB lineage: Bacteria > Pseudomonadota > Gammaproteobacteria > Pseudomonadales > Oceanobacteraceae > Bermanella. Next base: position 3,783 of record JBFEWA010000250.1, on the reverse strand, counting down.
CGCGTAGTAAAAGCTGGCAGCATAAGGTTGGTTGATTGTTATGCGTCCGAAACGGACGAGGGTTAGCTCTAAGGAATCCTGCTTCAAGACGTAAACAGTCGGACGCAAGGCCCTTGCGAATGTCATGTAACAAGCATGGAGGTAATATGATGAATTATATTCGTACAGGGATAGCAGCCCTAATAGCTGCTGGAGTGATAATGATGGTATGGAAAGTGTGGATGCAGACAGAATTTTTATTTGAAGATTTAACGCACGAATATGAATTTAGGGGCCTCAATCCTGGTAGCTTTATTGTAAAAATCTCTAAACACCCAGAATCCATTCATGCATTCGGTGAAGTGGAAGCAACAGTTAACTATCTTGGAGAGGAGCACGCACGATATCCTGTTACAGAGTCAATTCCAATACGGTGGAATGTAGGGTCCATGGAGAGTTATGACTGTCTGCCCGAGGAGGTGATTCATTACAAATATAAAGCTTATACAGGTTGGGATTGGTGGAGAGAACGTGAATCGATACCATATACGCTCAACTTAGGATATGAAGACTTCAGGTGGGAGTCATCGAAACAACATATCACGGATAACTGGAATTCCGTGTGGTTACAACTAGGAGGTTATTGGGATGTGCCAGAAAACGCGTTATATGGTGATGCCTTTAAAGCAACCGTTGTAGTGAAAGTGCGACGTCAGCCTGATGGTGGACCCTATAACTTGAGGCTTGTTTATATGGAGGCGGATCCGGATTGGAATCCTTGGCCTGTGAATATTGATGATTGGAATATTGAAATGCCACCTATTCCTAACCCTATGCCGATTAACTGTGGTGAGTCATTCCAGTTTGATATTACGTACGTTCCCGGGTACAGCCAATCCAGGCCGATTGGCTATGTAGATAAAGCGACGATTGGCGTTGCATTTGAGGCGCCTGACGGAACCGTAAAAACGTATTTGATTCATGTGATGGCGATAAATTATCGTAATCCGGGATAAAGATTTCAGCCGGTTATGAAATCGCTACGTAATACTTTATGAATTTGCCTCTGGTCAAGTCTTATGTGGCGTAATGGGTGACACAATTAACAGATCAGCATTGATGCGTGTTTGTATTGACTGAGGAGTGGAATAAGAGGGCTGCGTGAATCTCGGTTAGGGTTCTTTGTTATATCAGAGAGAGCTTGGCATTGTTTTCAAAACTTTTAGCATGGTTGAGTGGAATTGTGGCTTTTATAATGGCTGTGATTGCATACTGTTATTGGCTCTGGTTATCCAATGACACTCTTGTGAGTTGCCCCACCCCTGAAGGGCAGAGCTTGTTCGTTGCCGTGTTCGACAGTTTTTCAGTTGGAACGCCTCCACCCTCGGGTTCTTCGAATATATATGGACCACCCGGTGCCGATATATTTCTGGATGGAAGTATCGAGGCTGTAGTCACAGATACTACAGAGTTGACAAATAATGCTTTGAGAATATCCCGCACCCCTACATTTAATGGAGGCAGCGTAGGATTTAGTCTCGGTGATCCAGGTGATGTTCCCTGTGCCGGTATTTACATTGTTAGTTTTGATATAGTTGGCGAGAGGGTGCCGCATAGTCTGATTTCTAGCCCAAGATTTTATTTCAAGTCATTAACCGACAAGATCGCGCTCAAGTTACACCTATATGATGGCGCGTACCATTATTTACACAATGGTTCGGCAATCAAAATCGAAGGAGACTACGACACAAGTAGTGTACACAATGTACAGTTAAACTTCGATATGGACCAACATGTGAGTCATGTGTGCATTGATGGCAGCGTGGTTGCGAGCAATATACCTTTCATCGACGCTAACTTTGGCCATCGGGGGCGATTTGAGATCGCAATGCCAGCGGCGATAACCGAAGCGTTTGACGCCAGCGTCATTGTGGACGAGCTGCGAGTTCAAAAATGAATGCCACTATTATGGTAAGCCCATTTCGGTTATGTAGGCTGTTTGTGTTGCTGGCAACTTTTGGGATGGCAATGTATGGAAACTGTGTGCTTGCTAATCCTCCTGGTGTATGGGTCTCGATCGGTCCCGATGCCGTACCAACATTCGATCAGGATTCAAGTGGTCGAGCCAGTCTTATCTCAGTCAATCCGATGAATAAAAATGATGTTTGGCTTGGTACAGCAACTGGTGGGGTTTGGCATACGACGAATGCACTAGATAGTGATTATGATTGGGAACCAATGACAGACGCGTTTCTTTCGCTTGCAGTCGGTTCTATTTTACTAAAAGATTGCAGTGTGGTCCGTTGCAACACCGTTTATGTCGGTACTGGTGAAAACGCGTTACGCCGCGATACATATTATGGTGCAGGCTTACTTAAACTGGAATGGAATCCTGGAACCAATGTCTATGACCAAGCAATAGTTCCTGGAACCGTGCAATTTGCTGGGGGCAATATTATTGACCTCATTGAAACTGGTGGAGTGCTGTACGCAGCAGTGTCTTTAGGGAAAACGGCGTCAGGATCTTCTGCTACGGTCGACCATCCACCGCCCCTATCCGGCTATGGTGTATTTAGATCTAATGATGATGGAGCTACATGGACTCTGGCTGCTCCTTCACCGATGCCGTCGCCGCCAGAGTCAGCCTTACCGACCGACTTAAAATTACTTGATAATAAAATTTACGCAGGATTTCTCGGTGCTGGAGTATTCGTCCTGTCTGCAGCTGGAGAGTGGTGTCCGCAAGGGCCTGGAACAACAGTGCCAACATCATGCACTGCGCCCTCAAGCAACTCCGAATTGCCGGATCCAAATATAATCAACTTTGACCATGTCGAGTTAGCCGAGGCTCCTAGTGTACCTGGGCACCTGTATGCTGTTGTGGGTCATTGTCCTTCAGAAACATGGTTTTGCGAAGATAGTACAAGTACATTACACCCCCCTACATTTTACGAAAGGAGGCCTGGTGGTGATTGGTTTAAATTACCTCCATCGGAGATCTCTACGTACAGCCGATACACTCATTTGTTAACAGTACATCCAGTACTCGATGAACTGATTTATTATGGAGGGGTTGGCTTGTGGATTTCAAGATTAGACGCTGCAAGTGGCGAACGAAAATATTACGAAGCACAACGGGGTTGTGCTCATTGCATGTCCAAAATGCATGTCGATCATCACGATTTGGTATTTCCAGATCCATCTAATCTAAATATAAGGCTTATCGCGAATGATGGTGGGATTGCAAAAACGACTAATTCAGGGGCGACTTGGAGTGGAATAAACCGAGGGATATCCTCGATGCAATTTTATACACTGTGCGCTGACCCCAATGATAGCAGCTCACCTCTCGTTGGAGGCTTGCAGGATAACGGCACGCTCTTGTATCGATACGGACAAGTTTGGGAGGTGGTCTACGGTGGTGATGGTGGGAGCTGTATCATCGATTCATCGAATCCGGTTTTTCAAGCTTATTTTACCGCGCATGAAGTCGACATTGTTGGGGCGAACTTTTCAGGACAATGGGATAAGACTGACATCACCGCTGGTATTGACACGACAGATGCGTTTTTAGTTACTCCGCGATTAAAGCTTCATCGAGCAACAAAAGCAATTTATTTTGGTACAAACAGGGTTTACCGTCGAGAAAATTCATTAAATGCAGTGTTTGAACCTATTAGCCCAAGGTTTGAAACCATTCCACAATTTAGCGGCATCATCGATGATATTGAAAGAGGCAACGCAATAACCGCATTAGCAATTGCACCATCAGACCCATCTCGCATCTATGTCGGTATGTACAGT
>JBFEWA010000187.1:0-6379 GCA_041546605.1 Bermanella sp. | reverse complement strand
TAGATTCCACATTTAATGTCGATTTGGATATTTATAGTACAAAAATATCCACTAACAGCATTAAAGATTTTTCAGGTATTTCTATTTCTGCGGACGATCTAACGCTAAATGGAACATACAGCTCAAAAAATCTAATTAAAATTGATAGTTTTAGCAAAGATAGAACCAAAATTACTTTCAACGATGATACCAATTTTCTTAGTTCCGTTGTAAATATTCGAAATGCCGATTTATATTCAAATTCTAAATCTTTAAATTTTGGAAATGAAAACAATAAAATAGACAACTTTACATTTAGTAACATCGAAATGAGTGAAGGCTCCAGCGCTTTTGAAAATATTATTTTGTTTTCAAATGAAAATAAAGACGCCACCATCAGTGGAAAAATAAGTGTAAATGATTTTTCAATCAATGCAAAAACAAGCAACCACTTATCTATTAGTTTAAATGATGACCTCTATCTATACGATGTCAATCTCATTGACTTTGGAAATACTAAAATCCTAGGAACAGAGTTTCAATTTGATATTAATGGTCTAGATAATGCTATTGCCACGATTGGAGATATTAATACTAACGGATTTACTATCTCTAATTTTAAAGATCTCACCTTTACAGGCGACTCCATCTCTGTAAATGACTCTAATTTAACTTTAGATAGTGAGTCTTTAAAAATTATTAATAATACAAGCTTCAACAGTAATGAAGGGAAAATATCTATAAGCGGAAACATCAATGCCAATGACAAGGAAGTAACAATCAAATCTGGAACAGGTGGATTTTCTCTGAATGGCATCAGCAATGCGAATACGATCGAAATAGTAAATTCAAGCCTAACAAGCTCAAATAAAGAACATATCCTATCTGGTAATTATGTCGCAATTAATACAATTACAGCAGAGAATCTAGGGGAAGTTTCGGTGGTTGGGGATAGTACATTTGAAGTATCTGTACTTGATTCTACTAATTCTATTAATCTAAAAGGGACTCAGCTTAATAGTCAAAGTGATGGAAGTATAATATCAATATCCGCTCCTAAAATTTCATTAGATAACATTAACGCGAAAGACATATCAATTAATAACAATACAACATTAGATTTATATGGAAATCTGACATCGAGCAACCTATTAACTATTAATTCAAACGACATCACGCTTCATGATGATATTACTCTTACTGGTAATATTAATTTTCTTGATAGCGATTATACTAATAAACCTAATATCAATAGTGCAGCCAATACAAATGCAAAACATTTAACGATAAACGCCTTAAATGAAGTAGTTCACTTGTACGATATAGGCAATCAACAAGCTTTAGCTGCATTCACTCTAAATGGAACAGGTACACTTTTCATGGATGCCTATCCCGTAATAGGTGGCTCACTTGGCTTAAATATCCTAGGTAGTTGGGATTGGACACTTGATACTGACTTAATTTATACGTCAGATAATCAAGATCTAAATTTATCTGGAGTAAATTTGAACGCAGTAGGTACTGTCTCGTTTGACATTGGATCTGGTAATTTAAGTCTTGGTACGGTTGGATCAAACGGTACTATCAATGAATTAAGCATACTAGATGCCGGGGTTTTAAGCTTATATGGTGACATTACACTGACTGATACAAAGAATGGTTATGATTTTTCAAATACAAATTCCATTATGCTTTACCATGACATGACATTTGGATCCGAAAATACTCCGCTAACTGTCAATCTTGGAGCGGGTAATATTGATGGCACTTATACCTTAAATATCTATAGCGATAATATTACGATGGGAGCACTCGGAACCAACATTGCTTTACAAGAACTAAACATTTACTCAAGTAACGACTTAATTCTCAACAATGCAATAAATCTGGTAGGCAATGCGAATATATCTTCCAATAAACTAGAAATTAACCAAGATATAACATCAACTGGATTAGATATAAATTTAAAATCAACCAGCGATATCATATTAGGCAAAGATGCCCAATTGACTGCCAATTACGGCAATATTTATTTATCAGCCGACACAGGAAACATTGGATTAAGTGAGCTAAAAGCAAAAGGAAATATCTCCATTAACGCAGAAAACGGTTATATTTTTAATGTTATGAATGATTATATATCCAATGACTTAACATCAATCAATGTAACCAGTGAAAATCTGACTCTTGTCGGCAAGCAGTCAATTGGACAAAGCGTGACATCCCCTATTGTTATAGATGTAAATAGTCAGATTAATGCTGAGTCAAACGGAAATATTTATTTAGCTAACTTAAATAACGCTCAAATTAATAGTCAAAGCCGAATTATTGATAGTGCATCAACACCTGACACTGCCATTTTAGATGCTTACAATCTGTTTCAATTATCATCCATCAATCTGCCTCTTGAGCCAGTATATAAAACCACACTTGGTTTAATCGAAGGTTCCAGCTGGTCAATGGATGATGAATCAACACTTAAAACCATAAAAACCCCTACTTCTAGCCCAAACCTATATCGAACAAGAAGCGGATGGAGATTAGGATTTAAATACTAGGTAACATTTAGTATAAGAAAAAGATAGTATTCCCGTTAGTTGATATCTTTTGACTTTATCCTCTACTAAGGAGAATTAAGATGATTACATACTTTTATTGGGTAGCGATTATATTTCTGGTGTTATTGACCTTGTATGTTGTCGGTCTTAGATTTAAGCAGTGGAAACCAGCTAGCATCATTGCATTTGTGATATTTTTGATTGGTAGTTCTGCTTACTTCTTTCATTTTCAGCAAGTATTTGTGAAAAACTGGGGTGGGGTTATGACTGTAACGGTACCGCAAGGGCATCAGCACATGATGGCCACTTGGAAGAATGACAATTTATGGTTAGAAAGCTATGAAGCAGAAACCAATACCTGCCATTTCAGAGAATATTCAAAAGGCGCTATGTTAGAAGGCAAGGTGCTGATCAAAAACTGTAATCCATTGATGGCAAAATAAACCTGTTTCTTCAGTAAAAGCTCTAAAATAACCACATACTAAAGGTATGTGGTTACTCACCTAAATTCTTTTTAATAATTTTATCTACTCGCCCGCTGCGTTTAAGTTTTCTAATTTCTAAATTTAATTGATTAACAATCATCTTCATTTTTGAGGTTTTGGCGAATTGAAAATGAAGATACACATAGTCAATATGCCTGCGTCAAATCTTTAAGTTTGATTTCAACTCTGAATCTTTTTCCATCAAGTATTTTGCCACATTTTTGTCCATCACTGCGGCTCGTTTTGAATGGATGTTATCTCGCGTGAGGTTCACTAGCATGGATTTTTCTGAGTTAAAGTCCTTCCGAATCATTTCACCTTTATCAAACATAGGTTGCAGCGTTGGATAACTATAGCCAAGATGGGTATGTATAACGGCTCCATTCATGGTCTCATCGTCTTCAAAGACGTTCTCACTTAGACGATGATAAATAAACATATCCTTAATACTGGTAATTGGTTCTGTCCATAAGTACTTATCCGGATCATCCACAAAACTAGGGGATTCCATACGTAAATCAATCTCATGTCGATCGAGCATGTTTTTAGACCGTACTTCTGGCAAAAAATGATAGCTCAGTTCATAGCCTGAAAATGCAACCGCCCTTTCTAGAACTTCAATCATAATCCCATGAATATGATCATCCTCTATAAGGATATAGGGCGGGTATCCTTCTTTAGCAATTCCTAAGCGTAATACTTCACTCGCAGAAACTGAGCTTAAAATACTCATGAAGAGGCATGTTAGAACCATCCGCTTTACAAACATATTCAGAATTCAGTCCTAATAACGGGTATCTCTTATTTTCATTTTAGTTCAAATATCCTTCTCTACTGTGAATTAGAGGTAGCCGTGATGAGCAAATACAGACCTTAGGTTATTGACCGGCATACAGCCAGATTCTAGATAAATGCGATGAAAGGCTTGATCCAGCTCCAGCTGATCTAGCGACTTTTTGTTCGCTTTTTGGATATCCTGTTTGAGCTGCCACACTAAGCGATTCCCCGTCAAATAACTTAACGGATAGCCTTGTTCTGTGCTGTACCAGTTTAATTCTGCTTGCACTCGGCCATCAGTGAAGCCAGTGGCTGTTTTCAGTAATAATGCGGCGTTCTCAAATACACCATCGCTATCAAACGACAAGTTCAGCCCCACATCCAAATAACACTTATTGCCTGTCATAAAGTACAAATCAATACCCACTCTCGCCACTAGACGTGACATCTCACGCTTGGCAATAAATCGCACTTCATCCACAAGCTCTGGTTCTATGTAGCCCGCGTCTAGCATGTAATCTTCTAACATAGTAGTCCAACCTTCGGCATGTTCATTGGCGCTATAGATTCGACGAATAAACGATGAATGCTGCGCTGCGGTGGCAAACTGTAAGTGATGCCCCGGTATGCCTTCGTGAATCATCATCACTGGAATACCTAGTTGAGTGTGCTCTGCTAATTGATCCTCTTTTAAGGTGAGGTAGACCAAGCTGGTTTTCACACCTTCACGTAATGCTAAAGGGGGCCACATAGCACCAGCAGGGATGACAGGCTCTAAAAATGAAGGCGTCTGCATAATCTTCATAGACTGAGCAGCAGGAATTCCAAACAAATTTTTCTTCTGAATAAAGGCTTCAATAGATTGAATTTGATCTATGTAGTAATCCAATACACTATCAAGTCTTCCATCTTGTAGCTTGGCTGCAAACTTCTCATTCAAGCATTCATGCAGCGCTTCTTGTGAGGTTTCTGTGGGTAAATTGTATTTACCTATGAGTCGCTGAGTTAACTCATCCAATAGCTCTTGAGTCTCTAACATGAAGGTTTTAGCCATCTGAGCTAATTGCTGCGGTGTTTGTTGAATATTACGCAAGGCTAATAACTCAACAACCTTATCTTCACCTATAACAAAATCATCAATGGTGTTCTTGTGTTTTAGCTCTGATAGATAATGTTCAAGTGCTTGATTGGTCTGAGTAATGGCACGATCAAGTTCATCTAGTTCCGAGAATTTCGTTTGCTTGGCCCAAGCGTAAATGGTTGAAAATAAATCAGGTAAGCCTTCTCCTTGCTCCAGCTCAATATCGCGCCAACGGGTAATGGGCTCACTGATGACTTCTAGCTCTTTTTGTAAATAGTCTGGTGCTTGTGTTAAACGATCTAAAATATCGGATAATCGCTCTGTCTCAGGTCGTTCATCATTCACAAATAATTGAAATATGCCTGCACTGATGCCATCAACACCATTGGGTTTACGACAGCGCTGATATTGACCGTGTTGCTGTAATTCACTAAAGAACACCTGCAACTTAAGGTGTCTAGACATTAGATCTAAATCTAATTGCTGGTCAAAGTTTAAGCCACTATCGTTTGAACAAGATTGAATAGCCTGTATGAGAATCTTGGCTTGTGCTACCTCAGCCTGCATAGCATTTAAGCTAGGATCACCTAATTGATTGAGGTATTGGGTATCCCCTAAACCCATGCTGGTATCAGGGTCACTTAAAACAAATGCTTTGAAGCTGGCTTCAATTTCAGAAATAGATAGGCTCATGGTCATATCAACTCGATGTTAAATATGACCTAGTATCGCATTTTTGAGGCAAAAAAAACCACCGACAAGCGGTGGTTTTATATATTTACGGAATTACTTTTTCTGAGCCGAAGCCATGGCTTCAAATTGTTGTGTTAAGAAGTTCTCAGTGGTTTTTAACGTGGCGATAATACTGTCGTTATATAGAAACTGTGCCTTTAAGCGTGCTTCTGTTGCAGCAACTCGCGCATCAAAACTTTCACGCTCTTCGGCTAGGTTCTCATTTTGGCGATCCAATGTATCAAATTTTGTCGCCAAGGTGCCTTTTGTTGGATCAAGAAAGTTTTGCAGTAAATCTTTTAGTTGATCCGCAATACCTGATACATACGTGACAGAGCCTCGATCACCCAGGTCGCCCCCTTCTACCTTAATACGAATACCACTGGCATCATCCACTTCGCCATCTTGATCTTTACCGGTTTCACCATCGGCCTGACCTTCAATAAAACCAAGAGCGGTCGATGTGGGGCTATCGATATCCTTGATAGCCACTTTAGATCCTGAACCGGTACTGGCCGAGATAATACCTATGGTGCCATATGCGGCCGAAGTTAGATCATCGGTATAATCCACTTTTACCGACACATCTTCATTTTTGAGTGTCACATTATTATTGATGGCATCTTCAATGGCGGATGCTAACTCTGCACCAGTACCATAGGTTTTTTGACCTATAGAGATAACCGCTTCAAAGCCATCCACTTCAATAGTAAAGGTATCATTGGTACCATCAATCACAACCGGACCATTTAAAATGTCGGATTGAT
>JBFEWA010000119.1:0-8330 GCA_041546605.1 Bermanella sp. | reverse complement strand
GCACCCACTTGGACTTGGGCTATTTTCGCTTTATCTTCTTCAGATCCATTTAGATTAATGTAATCAACTTGTTCAGCAAGCGCGTCTTGGTCATCCATGGACTCCAATACTTCAACCAATTTCAAACGCAAGTCCATTCGATCTGGCTGACTAGCAATAGATTTATCTAACAAAGCACGGGCTGGGTCTAAACGGTTATAGGCCATATAAACATCCACTTCACCCAAGACATCTTCAGGTTCGACATCCGTATCCGCTGTCCCCATAAGACCAGCATCGGCTTCTGGGGCATCAAAATCATTTAGCTCACCTTCTTCAAACTCACCTAGATCAAGGTCATTGCCTTCATCCATTGCAGCAAAGTCATCTTCAAAGTTACCATCCAAGCCAGCATCATCTAATGGATCACCACCTTCAAAAGGGGCTACTTCGCCCAAAGACTCTTCTTGCTGCTTTTCTTTACGCTTACGGGAATAATTAATACCTAGAAGTGCCAATAAAAGCGCACCTAACCCAGCACCCAACACGGGCGGGTTTTCCATAACAAATGCGATTGGATCAAAAGCCTCTTCCACTGGCTCAACCGGTGTGAAGTTAGGTTTTTTAACTGGCGGCTTATCAGCTTTGGCTACTGGCTCTTTCGCTTCAGGCGTTTTTGCTGGCTCTGCTTTCTTGTCCGCAAAATTCAAATCTTCGGCGGCTTTTTCTTCAGACTTAGCCGCAACAAGTTGTTCTGCTACTTCCGCTTTCGCCTCTGGCTTCTCGGCCATACCAGATTGTAGTGCAACCATTTGCTCATCTTTAAGGTTAATCAATCGCTGTAGCGTATTGATTTGTTCTTCTAATGAATCCAAACGTGTGCGTAATTCTTGGTTCTCGCGAGTGGTTTTATCTAAATTTTCAAGCGTAATAGATAATTCTTTTTCTAACTTAGATTGATCGCCTGCTGTTTTTGTTGAAACCTGACCACTGGCGCTGCGCTCATTTTCCGTAGTGGCTTCACCGCCCGCTAACAGTTTAAGTTGAGCGCCTTCTACTTTATCAGCACGTTGAATAGCGGCATCTTTACGAGTCGCATCCAACTGAGCCTTACGCTTGGCCATGACTTGATTCTGCAGAGCCACTTCTGATACAGCTTGCTCAAAATTACGAGAAAGCATTTGCTCTTCTGTTGGTACTCTTAATACCTGATTCTTTTTAAGACGATTGATATTGCCATTAATAAACGCGTTAGGATTTAAATCCTGAATAGCCAGCATGGCTTGCTGTGGCGTAATACTGCGATCTGGACGGGTGCGAATTGCCACCTCCCACAAAGTATCGTTTGCTCTTACCTTGTATGTGGCAGGCTCTTCTTTTTCAACAGGCAGAGCAACTGGTGTCGGCTCTACCATTTTCTCAGCTGGCATTTCCATAGCACCCTTTTCTTGTGCCACAGGTGCGGTGCCTGGTAACGCCATAGACTCAGGAGCAATATCATCTTCAAATGATTCACGTTGACTCGGTGCTACAGGTTCAACAGGCTCTTCTGTGAAAACGGGTGGGTCTAACAAGAGAGTGTATTCGCGCAACAAACGGCCATTTGGCCAGTCCACTTGCACTAAGAAGTTTAAGAAAGGCTCAACCACAGGCTGATTAGAAGTCACATGAATATAAACTTCCTCACCTGTACGCTCAATCTCAAACTGAAGATTATTCAAAAAGAACACATGCTCGACGCCTGACTTCTCGAATTCATCGGAAGACGCCAAGTTGGGTTTCATTTCCCAATTTTCCAGCTCACTTGCCTTCAAGAGCTTGATTCGTGCATCTAGAGGCTGGTTTAAAGCAGATTCCAGCTCAATATCGCCCATGCCTAAGGCAAGAACGTTTGTCGCACTCATCATCGCCCCAGATGCGGCAATTGCAATCGCGAGCTTTCGCAACATAGCAATGTATCCTTATTCTTTTAATACTTTGGGCCGACAGGGTAAATTTAGCCCCATCTATTCAATCGTTTTATATGATTGTGTCATTAAGCGACTAAGTATTAAGTAATTTCAAGTATTTATCAATATTTATAAGGGTTTGCGGGCTGTTTCGCCACTATTTTGAAGACCGTTTGGCGGGATTTAGGGAGATTAACCCTGCGAAGCATTCAGAACTTCGCAGGGTTGGATAATTAACGTGCAAGTAAGATTCGAAGCATACGACGAAGTGGCTCCGCCGCACCCCACAATAACTGATCACCCACAGTGAATGCAGAAATGTACTCAGGGCCCATATTTAACTTACGAATACGACCAACAGGTACGCTCAATGTGCCTGTTACTTTGGCCGGCGTCAGCTCTTGCATGGTGGTTTCACGATCATTTGGAATCACTTTCACCCACTCATTGTGTGCAGCAAGGATAGATTCGATCTCAGATACAGGCAAATCTTTCTTAAGCTTGATAGTCAAGGCTTGAGAATGACAACGCATGGCACCCACGCGCACGCAAATACCATCAATTGGCATTGGTGCAGCTGAAGTACCTAGAATCTTATTGGTTTCAACTTCCGCTTTCCATTCTTCACGAGACTGACCAGATTCAAGTTGAGAATCTATGTAAGGAATCAAGCTACCCGCCAATGGCACACCAAATTGCTCAGACGGATACGCGTCCGAGCGAATAAAATCTGCAGTGCTTTTATCAATTTCTAAAATGGCAGATGCAGGGTCATCCAACAGGTCTTTCACATTATCGCGTACCGCACCCATTTGACTAATCAACTCACGCATGTGCTTAGCGCCAGAACCAGATGCTGCTTGGTAGGTCATTGGTGAAATCCACTCGACCAGACCTTTTTCGAACAGACCACCGAGCGCCATTAGCATCAAGCTTACTGTGCAATTACCACCCACGTAGGTTTTAACACCTGAATCTAAACCCTTCTCGATCACGTTTTGGTTCACCGGATCTAGTACAATGATGGCATTATCATCCATACGTAAAGAGGAAGCCGCATCAATCCAATACCCTTCCCAACCTGCTTCTCGCAACTTTGGATACACTTCTTTGGTGTAATCACCACCTTGACAGGTAATGATGGCGTCTTGTGCTTTTAGCGCTTCAATATCAAACGCATCTTCTAACAGTCCAGCATCTTTGCCTGCAAAATCAGGAGCCGGCAAACCTTTCTGTGAGGTGGTGAAGAATACAGGGTTAATTAAATCGAAATCCCCTTCTTCTTGCATGCGCTGCATTAGCACAGAGCCCACCATGCCACGCCAGCCAACCAGACCTACTTTCAATTCATTACTCATATTAAAGCTCCTTTAGTGAGGCCACTACTGCTTCACCCATTTGCTCAGTTGACACTTTTTGCATACCTTCAGAGAAGATATCCGCTGTACGCAAGCCTTGATCCAACACCTTACTTACCGCTTGCTCAATGGCATCCGCCGCTGCCACTTCACCCAAGCTGTAACGCAACATCATTGAAGCCGAAAGAATAGTTGCCAATGGGTTAGCAATCCCTTGGCCAGCAATATCAGGAGCACTACCATGACATGGCTCATACATACCTTTATTGTCTTTATCTAAAGACGCTGAAGGCAACATACCAATAGAACCAGTCAACATGGCTGCCGCATCAGAAAGAATATCACCAAACATATTACCAGTTACCATGACGTCAAACTGCTTTGGCGCACGCACAAGCTGCATAGCGGCGTTATCTACGTACATGTGAGATAACTCAACATCTGGATAGTTTTTCGCTTCTTGTTCCATGATTTCACGCCACAATACCGTTACTTCCAATACGTTAGCTTTATCAACAGAACATAATTTTTTGTTACGTTTTTGCGCAGACTCAAATGCCACTTTTGCAATACGGCGAATTTCAGTCTCGTTATAAACGTAAGTGTTATAACCCTCACGCTCGCCGTTTTCTAAAGTGCGAATTCCGCGTGGCTTACCAAAGTAAATACCACCAGTTAGCTCACGTACGATCAAAATATCCAAACCAGAAACCACTTCAGGCTTCAACGAAGAGGCATCGGCTAATTGCGGATACAAGATAGCTGGGCGCAAGTTACCAAACAACTCAAGACCTGAACGCAAACCTAACAAGCCTTTCTCTGGACGCAATTCACGATCTTCTAACGCATCCCACTTAGGACCACCTACTGCGCCCAATAAAATAGCATCGGAAGCGCGCGCTTTATCCATGGTCACTTCAGGAAGTGGCGTACCGAACTCATCATAAGCGGCACCACCTACAAGAGCATGATCCAATTCAACATCTAAGTTGAACTTCTCTTTGGCAACTTCTAAAACTTTAACCGCTTCGGTTACGATTTCAGGGCCAATACCATCGCCTGGTAAAACTAGAATTTTTTTAGTCATTTAAATTATCTCTGCTAGCCTGAAGGTTTACACATTCAGGCAAAAAAATTTCATTCGTCTGGCAGAGCGTCGGACGTCAGACGTCGGACGCCTGACATTTACTTAACCTGATCAAACAACCACGGCGACGTCTCACGACGCTTCGCTTCATACGCTTTAATATCGCCAGCATCTTGAAGGGTTAAACCAATATCGTCTAAACCGTTTAGTAGGCAATGCTTACGGAACGAATCCACCTCAAATGGGATGGTGTCGCCATTAGGTTTTACGATTTGTTGATTTTCTAAATCAACGGTTAACTCATAACCTTCATTGGCTTCTACTTCTTTAAATAAATCATCAACGATTTTTTCATCTAGGATGATTGGCAATAAACCGTTTTTAAAACTGTTATTAAAGAAAATATCCGCATAACTCGGCGCGATAATGGTACGAAAACCAAAGTCCTCTAGCGCCCATGGCGCGTGCTCACGGGAAGAACCACAACCAAAGTTTTCACGGGCCAACAATACAGACGCACCCTTATAACGCGGCTGATTCAATACAAAATCAGGGTTTAACGGGCGACCTGAGTTATCCGCATCCGGCTGACCTTCGTCCAAGTAACGCAATTCATCAAACAAGTTCGGACCAAAGCCACTGCGTTTGATGGATTTCAAAAACTGCTTAGGGATGATCATATCGGTGTCGATATTGGCGCGATCCATAGGAGCCACGATACCGCTTTGCTTTACAAATGGTTTCATCTTAAATACTCCTTACTTAACCAACTCAAACTGACGCACATCCACAAAATGACCTGCAATCGCAGCAGCTGCTGCCATAGCTGGGCTCACCAAGTGCGTACGACCACCATAGCCTTGACGACCTTCAAAGTTACGGTTTGAAGTAGACGCACAGTGCTCGCCATTACCCAACTTATCGGCGTTCATGGCTAGACACATGGAACAACCTGGCTCTCGCCATTCAAAACCGGCTTCAATGAAGATTTTATCCAAACCCTCTTCTTCCGCTTGTTGCTTAACCAAACCAGAACCTGGCACTACTAGCGCTTGCTTCACGCTATCGGCTACTTTATTGCCTTTAGCAACGGCCGCTGCTGCACGTAAATCTTCAATACGACTATTGGTACAAGAACCAATAAACACACGATCCAATTCGATATCGGTAATGGCTTGGCCAGGTTCTAGACCCATGTATTTGTAAGCACGTTCAAAACCACTGCGCTCCACGTCGTCTTTTGCGTCTTCTAACTTAGGCACAAAACCATCGATCGTCGTCACCATTTCAGGAGAAGTACCCCAAGTCACTTGTGGCTTGATGTCTTCTGCTTTGATTTCAACTACTTTATCGAATACTGCATCGTCATCTGATTTCAGATCCGCCCAAGCCTCTACCGCTTTCTCCCAATCCGCACCTTTTGGTGCATACGGACGGCCTTTTACATATTCAGCAGTGATATCATCGAACGCCACCATACCCACACGGGCACCGGCTTCGATTGCCATATTACACATGGTCATACGGCCTTCCATACTCATGGAACGAATGGCGCTACCACCAAATTCCATAGCGGTACCGTTACCACCTGCTGTACCAATTACACCAATCACATGCAGAACAACGTCCTTACCTGTGATACCAGCACCCAATTCACCTTCTACTTTAATTAAAAGGTTTTTCATTTTGCGCTGAATCAAACACTGAGTAGCCAACACGTGTTCCACTTCAGAGGTACCGATACCGTGAGCCAAAGCAGCAAACGCACCATGGGTGGCCGTGTGAGAATCACCACACACAACGGTCATGCCTGGTAAGGTTGCACCCTGCTCAGGACCTACCACGTGCACAATACCCTGACGAATATCTTTCATTTTGAATTCAACAATGCCGAATTCATCGCAGTTTTCATCCAAGGTTTTCACCTGGATTTTAGATACTGGGTCCACAATGCCCTCAATACCCACTTCACGCTCTGTGGCCGTGGTAGGTACGTTATGATCTGGCGTGGCTAGGTTGGCATCTAAACGCCATGGCTTGCGACCAGCAAGACGTAAGCCTTCAAATGCTTGCGGGGACGTTACTTCGTGAAGTAACTGACGATCGATGTAGATTAACGCGGTGCCGTCATCACGGGTTTTCACCACGTGTTGGTCCCATAACTTGTCGTATAGTGTTTTACCCATAGGGCTTTCTCTCTCCATTAAGCTACTTGCGTCGCCCTAGTTTTGTTAAAACATTCCTCAGGTTCGTCATTTATAAACACATAAACTCCTTACCTTCGTCATGTTTTGCCTCACTAGGCCTTCCTCAGTCACGCTTAAACACAATGAAATACTGCTAATTATTATTTCTTAAACTTGACGCAAGTTTACGACCGCGCTACAAATAACACAAATTCATATTTTTTATAAATTGGATTCCAAATAGGAATACAAAAGAGATTTCATACATGGATACCCAGTCCCTACAAGCCTTCATCGCCGTCGCCGAAACCGAGTCCTTCTCTCTTGCGGCACAACGCCTACACCTGACTCAACCTGCCGTCAGTAAACGCATTGCCATGCTTGAAGAGAGTCTAGATAGCCAATTATTTGATCGATTGCCCCGCAAAGCGGTGCTTACCCCAGCCGGTGAAGCCTTGATGCCCAAGGCCAAACACATCCTAAGTGAACTACTAGAAATCAAGACCGAATTGGCCAGTTTAAGCGGGGATATTAGCGGGACTTTGCGTATTGGCACCAGTCATCACATTGGGTTACACCATCTACCCCATTTGCTCAGACAATTTCATACCGCTTACCCACAAGTAAAACTGGCCATGCAGTTTTTAGGTTCGGAGGCCGCTTGTGATGCCTTAGCCCAGGGAGAGCTGGACATTGCCTTTGCCACTCTACCGTTAGAAGAACATCCAAAACTAGAAATGCAGCCCATCTGGCGCGACCCATTGAGCTTTGTATGCAGTCATACTCACCCGCTTAGCCATAGAAAGAAGCTCACACTGCAAGACCTTACGCAATTTGAAGCCATCTTGCCTGAACCCAATACCGTCACTTTTGAAATCATTGAGAATGCTTTCAAGCACGAAGGCTTATCCTTGCAAAACGCGCTGCCAAGCCGCTATCGTGAAACCATCAGCATGATGTCTAGCTACATGGAAACCATCAAGATGATGGCCAGTGTGGGCCTTGGATGGGCAGTACTGCCAGAGCACATGGCCAAAGACAAAGACTTGGTTAAATTATCCGTGGGTCCCAAGTATCTGTATCGTGAATTAGGTGTACTGCAACGCAAAGGCAAGACACTGGGTACCGCTGGCAAAGCATTTTTAGCCATACTTCCCAACCATTAAATGACACAAAGCAATAAGCCAATTAACACAACAGCCCATAATGACGGAATTAGGACTAAACTAAAGAAGCAACGCTACCTAGGAGGTGCACCATGCTGGCCATTAAAAATGTGTTATTACTTCTTGATCAAGAAGTGGACAACCACAATGCGCTAAAGCGTGCCATGCAATTATGCCAAGAGCATGATGCCAACTTATTCGTCACCACCTATGTGTACAACCATGCCTGTGAAGAAGGCTCGCTTAGCGATCTTGATATGCGCCATGAGCTTAAATCCATGCTGTTAGAGCAAGCTCAAGCCTGGGCCGAAAATCTCTTCAAAGAAATGTATTTACCTGACGACACGCCACTTTCCATTTGCTGGTGCCGTCACGCTTACCAAGCTGTGATTGATAACAGTGAAGATGCCAGCTTTGATCTTGTGATCAAATCTGCAGCCAAGCACCACAATATTGTTGAGCGAGTTTTACAGCACCAAGATTGGAACCTATTAAAACATTGCCCTGCTCCAGTGCTACTCGTTAAAGGCAAAACCGCATGGGAAGCGCGCAATATTCTTGCAGCAGTTGATGCCACCTCGTTAGATCCTGCACACAAAATCATT
>JBFEWA010000238.1:0-5216 GCA_041546605.1 Bermanella sp. | reverse complement strand
TGTTAGAATGCCGACGATTTATTATTCAGTGAATAGACGTCGGCATTTTTTATGAGTGAATCCATTTTTTGGTACGATTTTGAAACCTTTGGCGCCAACCCTGTGTGGGATCGACCTTCGCAGTTCGCCGGTATCCGTACCGATTTGGATTTAAACATCATAGGCGAGCCAGAAAACTTCTACTGTCGCCAAGCGGATGATTACTTACCCCATCCCATTGCCTGCTTAATTACCGGCATCAGCCCACAAACTTGCCAGCAAAAAGGCATGGCAGAAACCGATTTTATCGCTCGCATCAATCAACTGTTTAGCGAACCGGGAACCTGCGTGGCCGGCTACAACAGCATTCGCTTTGATGACGAAGTGACTCGTCATACGTTATACCGTAACTTTTTAGATCCATATCAGCGTGAATGGCAGAACGGCAATAGCCGTTGGGACATTTTAGATATGATGCGTTGCGCTTATGCTCTTCGACCAGAGGGCATTAACTGGCCAAAGGGCGAAGACGGTAAGGTCAGCTTTAAATTAGAAAACTTAAGTGCGGCCAATGGCATCGTGCATGAAAATGCCCATGATGCGTTAAGTGATGTCTATGCCACCATTGGCTTGGCTAAATTGGTCAAAGAAAAACAGCCAAAACTGTATGAGCACTTATTTAATTTGCGTCGTAAAGAAACGGTGGCGCCATTATTGGATACCGTAAACAAGCGTCCTGTATTGCATATTTCCGGCATGTTTGGGGTGGATCGCGGCTGTGCAGCCTTGATGGTGCCATTGGCCATGGATGCCAAAAACAAAAACGCAGTCATGTGCTTTGATTTAATGCAAAACCCTGCGGACTTATTCGAATTAAGCGTAGAGCAAATTCAGCAACGCCTATTTACCTCAAAAGAGCAATTAGCCGCTCAAGGGCTCGAACGCATAGCATTAAAAACCATTCACATTAATAAATGCCCTGTGGTGTTACCGGCGAAAATGGTGACGCCAGAAATCGCGGAGAAATGGCAGCTGGATGGCAATGTGATGCGGGAACACTTGGCGATATTGAAGAACTATTTAGCCCAAGGCCATGACATTTCGAAAAAACTGCAAGCGGTCATGTTTAAAGAATTCGAAACGCAATCGGACCCAGATGCCATGCTGTATTCCGGCGGTTTTTTCAGCCCCAGTGATAAAGCTGCTATGGCACAAATTCGTGATGCACACCCAGAAGCGTTAGATGACATGCCTTTCGCGTTTCAAGATCGTCGTCTAGAGGAAATGCTGTTTCGTTATCGCGCCCGTAACTATGTGGAAACACTTAACAGTGAGGAGCGTGAAAAATGGGAAGAATACCGTAAACAAAAATTGCTCGGCCCAAGCAATGGCCAATACTTAAATTACGAAATGTTCGCTAAAGCCATTAACGAAGCGGCGCAAACCGCACCGGTAGAACAGCATGAATTGCTGCAAGAGCTGGCCACTTACGCGGAAAGCATCTATCCGTATTAATTTATTCATTTAATGTATAAATAAAAAGCACGCATAAGCGTGCTTTTTATTGCAGGGTTTTATTTTAAAAGCGCCTGAATCTCTGGCCACAAGTGATCCAGAATCAATGGCTGTGCTTTTGCGGTTGGGTGCAAGCCGTCCCGTTGAATGTATTCACTGCGGTTGGTTTCGTCCATAATGGCTTCAAGTGGTGCCAGCATAAACGGCACCAAGGTAATCCCATTCTTTTCAGCTAATTTCCCAAAACTGTTGCTAAACATTTCCCCATAGCGACGTCCATAATTACTGGGTACACGGATGCCCACCAGTAAAACTTGGGCGTTGGCTCGTAAACTTTTACTGATCATGGATTGCAAGTTTTGTTGCATTTGTGGGATGGATAAGCCGCGCAGCCCATCATTGGCCCCTAATTCAAGTATGACCAGCTGCGGTTGGGTTAATTGCAACAGCTGATCCATTTGGCGTAAGCCTTCACTGCTGGTTTGGCCGCTGATACTGGCATTGTGGACCTTGTGAGGTAAGCCTGTTGCATTCAGTTTGTTTTGTAATAGGGCAGGCCAGCTTTGCTCAATTTGAATGCCATAGCCTGCGCTGAGGCTGTCACCCAGAACCAAAATAGTGGGGGCTTTTGCGGCCCAAGAACTGCTGATAATGAACAAACTCAGAACAAAGAAAATGCTTTTCATGGTCACTCCTACTAAAACTGGCTTAATAGTAACGCGATCATGGTCAGATACCAGTGCTGGTAAGAGATAAATGTGTTCAAGTCGGTCATTTTGCTGGTATTCTTGCTGGCGTATATTGTCGCAGTTTTCATCTCGCCTAGTAGTAAGAGAGCCCCATGTCATTTGAGTTAGAGCCTTGGTCATTTCACATCAAAACGGATTTTTCGTTATGTGGTTGGCGTACCCGTTTTAGTGGAAAACCCGTTATCGTCTTTTTACACGGCAATG
The DNA here is from genome assembly GCA_041546605.1 of Bermanella sp. GTDB lineage: Bacteria > Pseudomonadota > Gammaproteobacteria > Pseudomonadales > Oceanobacteraceae > Bermanella. Next base: position 2,769 of record JBFEWA010000238.1, on the reverse strand, counting down.
GTTTTTGCGGATTAACCTATCGTCCCATGTTAGAAACCTTGGCTCGCGACTTTGATTTGATTATTCCTGATCTACCAGGTCATGGTGATAGTGGCTATGGCCGTGACTTTCATGGTTGGAACGACACCTCTAAATTTATCTCAGGTGTACTGAATCACTTGTCCCATCAGATTCCTGTCACCACGCCAATTTTTGGCTTGGGCCACAGTTATGGTGGTGTGGTGACTGCATTGATGGCGGGCAGTAACGACAAACGCTTTAAGAAAATCATGTTGCTTGACCCTGTGATTTTTTCATCCGGCATGTTGAGCGTCATGAAGGCGGCGGATATTTTTGGTTTGTTAGAGCATCATGAATTAGCCAAACAAGCCCGTAATCGCACTACCATTTGGCCGAGCAAAGAAGCGGCCTTTGAGTATTTTCACGAGCGTGGCACTTTCAAAGGTTGGAGCGAATCCTCATTGCAGGCCCATGTGGATCATGCGCTTATGCCTTGTGATGAAGGGGTGACCCTAAAATGCCCAGTGGAAGTGGAGGCGAATATTTTTGCCAGCTACCCTAAGAAATTGTGGTGGCATTTAAGAAAGATTCAGGCGCCGTGTAAGATTTTAATGGCAGAAAGCTCGTTCCCGTTTATTGCACGCTCTGTGAATAAACTGACACAGCTAAAAACCTACAGCGCCGAAGAAGTACCGGGTGGCCATTGCTTCATGCAAGAGCGACCAGAAGAAACCGCCGAAGTAATTAAGCAGTGGTTTAACGAAAGCCGAATCTTTTGATTCGGTTTTTGTTTACTTTCAAAGGCTGAAAATTATTCCGCTAAAATGGCGTAAGTGCCTTCAAACTCTACGGCGGTTTTACCTGAGCATTCAATGGTGGCGTGCAGCGTAATACGCGAGCGTCCCTTTGCTTTAAATTGCTCAATGAATTGATTCACGTCCTCTTGCGAGGGAGCATGACAAATAGCACGAATGCTGCCTTGCACTGGGGCCTTGTATTCAATGCTACCCTTGGTGACCACCTGATTACACTCAATGCCTGCCTCTAGGGTTTTTAAGTGGGCCATGCCCCAACACGCCATGACAGCTGCATTGTATAAGCTGCCGCCAAACGCGGTTTGTTTGTCATTGATGTTTGGTGCCAGTGGCGCGCTTAAAATCAAAGTCGAACCATCATAGCTTTCAACATCCATTTCCATAAATTGAGTGATGGGCAAATGGGTTTTAAAAAACGTAGAGAGTTTTTCGCTGACGGCTTGTGGTGATGCTTTCATAGGGTCTTACAACAACTTAATAATTTGTTGCGCGGCATTATACGGGGTTAGGGTTTGATCTAACACCGCCTGCTGTAATTTGGGGAGTTGCGCTTTCACCTGTGGGTTTTGTTTGAGCTTCATTTCGAGCATTTCGTGAATCAGCTTTTTCAACCAATCTTGGCTTTGCTTTGCACGTTGATTATCAAAATACCCATTGTCTTGGGCTTGCTTGGCATAGTCTAGAATCATCTGCCATACCGCTTCTATGCCTTCATTTTCTTTGGCGGAGCAGGTTTTCACCTGAGGTTGCCAAAAGCCATCTTGGCTTAATAGATGAAAGGCGTTTTTATAATGACGTTGCGTTTGCTGTGCAAGATTAATACTTTCGCCATCGGCTTTGTTAATGACCAGAGCATCCGCCAATTCCATGATGCCGCGTTTAATACCCTGTAAATCATCACCAGCATTGGGCAACATGAGTACTAAAAAGAAATCCACCATGGCGGCCACTTCGTACTCGCTTTGACCAACCCCCACGGTTTCCACCAAGATCACATCAAAGCCGGCGGCTTCGCACAGCAACATGGTTTCACGGGTTTTTTGTGCCACGCCACCTAATGCCCCTTCGGATGGGGAAGGGCGGATGTAGGCGTTTTCTTCGCGGCTTAATAACTCCATGCGGGTTTTGTCTCCCAAGATGCTACCACCACGAATGGGGGAGCTTGGGTCCACGGCCAACACAGCCACTTTTTTGCCTTGTTTGATGAGGTGTAAACCAAACGCTTCGATGAAGGTGGACTTACCCACACCGGGAATACCGGTAATACCAATGCGAATGCTGTTGCCGGTTTTGGGCAGCAGTTGGTTGAGCAAGTCTTGGGCTTGCTCACGGTGGGAATCCAGTTTGCTCTCGACCAGGGTGATGGCTTTGGCGAGGGCGCGGCGATTGCCGGATGTTATGTCGTTTATGTTGATCATATTGTGTGAGGCGATGAATGTGAGACGTAAGATGGTTAATTACGTCTCACATCTTACATTTCTCATCTCTCCTGATTAATGGCATCCAACACTTGGCGCGCGCTCACAGGAATTTTCGTACCAGGGCCAAAGATACCTTTAACGCCCGCATTGTATAAAAATTCGTAATCCTGTTTTGGAATGACGCCACCGGCAATCACAACAATGTCCTCGGCTCCCTGTTGCTTTAATTCTTCGATCAAAGCGGGTACCAAGGTTTTGTGTCCTGCGGCGAGGGATGAAACCCCAATGGCGTGTACATCGTTTTCAATGGCTTGTTTGGCCACTTCGGCTGGGGTGGAAAACATTGGCGATAAATCAATATCAAAGCCCACATCGGCAAAAGCGGTGGCCACCACTTTGGCACCGCGATCATGACCGTCTTGCCCCATTTTGCACACTAACATGCGTGGGCGGCGACCATGTTTGGCGGCGAAGCCTTCAATGTCTGCTTGAATGGCTTGCCAATCGGCATCGTTGTTAAAGTCAGCGCCGTA
>JBFEWA010000460.1:0-2072 GCA_041546605.1 Bermanella sp. | reverse complement strand
CGATGAAGATTTATCTGACCAACCTGGCGGCACACAGGACAACTTAATTGTTGAACTTGATGGCGGCACAGAGGTTGGCTACACATTTGGCGCAGCTTATGAAATCCCTGAGTACGCTCTACGCGCCTCTTTCTTATATCACAGCCAGATTGATTACAATGCTACAGGCCAATTAACGGCTGTACTTCCTGCTGCACTTGGTGGAAACGCATTTACCACTGACGCACAAGCTAAAACCTTCACCCCGCAAACGGTTGAACTAGGATTCCAATCAGGTATTGCAGACAACACTTTAGCATTTTTAAAATTGCGCTGGAGCGAATATAGCAAGTTAGCTAATCTAGCTGTAGATGGTGACGACTCAACTGTTGTAGCCGGTACTACTCTTGCCCAAAAGAACAATGCCGCAGGTGGTCAGCTAACACCATTGATCGATCCAAACGTGAGCATGTTTTCTAATGATACCTTTGACTACAACTTTGGTGTTGGTCATCGCCTGAGCGATCAGCTAACAATTGGTACCAGCTTTTCTGGTTCCATTAAGCTAGGTGGTAAGAGTTCAGATACTCCTATAGGCGCCGATTCAACCAGCCTTCGTCTACCAGGTGATACTTCTCATACCTTATCTTTCGGCGGTGAATACACTGTCATCCCGAAATTAAAAGTGAATGGCGGTCTAGGTTTCACCTTTATCGATGAGTATCGTGTGGAAACAAAAAAGAGCGAATACCGTGCTGAATTCAGTAAAACTGAAGCAACTAGCTTCCAAGTGGGTTTAACTTACGAAATCTAATTTCTTAAGCATCCAATAAAAAAACCGGCTATTGCCGGTTTTTTTATATCTGTCGAAATCAAATGTCACTTCAGCATTAACAACAAATCTTGTAGTTGCTCTACGGCATCTTTACCCAAACTGGTGAGATACCCGCCATCTGCTTGTGTAACTAAACCTTTTTCGAATAATCGTTTTGTGGCCTCAATATCTTCTAAAGCGGCATCGTGGGAATGGACCTTCAATCCTTCTTGATAAGTCGATTGATTAAATAGCGCCAATATAGCCAACTCTTGTGCAATTTCTGGGGTTAAACGCATAGTAAGTCTCTGTTGTTTTTATTCTGTATCTTCAATATAGGCTGACCAGCTTAAAGTTACCAGCTTAAATAGGCGGGCTTTGATGGATCTAGCGTAGGGAAAATAATTCACAGACTCGTTCTAGGACCTCAGTGAACTGTTAATGAGGTTTGCAGATTCGTAGATACTAAATTCTGCTTCTGCCTCGCTTCGCGAGTGTCTGTACACGAACGAAGTGAGTAGATTAGAGAGCACCGGGTTCAACTTAACACCCCAGCTTGTTCATCGAGGCCTTGATCTTTGATTAAATATGTTAAGTCCCAGAACGAGAAAACCCCAGCAGAACTAACTACTGGGGTTTTAAATTATAGTTAGCTTAGCTGAGGAAGCTTGATCGGCGAAGGTAACATACCCTTTGGGTGCAAAGCCGCAGGCACCATGACCTAGATTACGTAGCAATCTGTCATCGAAAAGCTTCAGACATAAAAAAAGCCCTGTTGCGCTAGCAACAGGGCTTTTAGATTTAAAGCTTGACGATGACCTACTCTCACATGGGGAGACCCCACACTACCATCGGCGATGCGTCGTTTCACTACTGAGTTCGGGAAGGGATCAGGTGGTTCCAACGCTCTATTGTCGTCAAGCAAACTGGTTCGATTACCCGTCTTAGAGACGTTTAATCAAATTCTTTAGGATAAATTTTCTCAATCAGTAACAATCAATCTTGATCTTTAAATTACGTACCGTCATTTTGATCGGTTTTGGCGTTATATAGTCAAGCCTCACGGGCAATTAGTACTGGTTAGCTTAACGCCTCACAACGCTTCCACACCCAGCCTATCAACGTTGTAGTCTTCAACGGCCCTACAGAACACTCGAAGTGTTAGTGAGATCTCATCTTGAAGGGGGCTTCCCGCTTAGATGCTTTCAGCGGTTATCCTGTCCGAACATAGCTACCCGGCAATGCCATTGGCATGACAACCGGAACACCAGAGGTTCGT
>JBFEWA010000011.1:0-22089 GCA_041546605.1 Bermanella sp. | reverse complement strand
TATGGCGCATTGGCCGTTATCTTGTGTGCCAGCATTAGTTATCAATTGATCCTTCATTATCGCAATCATTATGACTTGATGGTTGATGTGTATATTGTCTCTGTTTTGGCTGCGGTGACTTTAGTGGTTGTAACCTTTATTCAAGGGTATGAACAAGGCAGCTTTAATCTCGGCTTTGATCACATGATCCAAGCTATGTGTGTGGCAATTTTATTCACAGAGTTATTTGTGGCTTGGCTAAGATTTGCTCCGTTGCATTTATCCTATTTGGGTCATGAAATAAATGGGCAATTGTCCATGACGTTACGCATGATCATTCCTGGGTTAGCCATTCCGGTAATAATGGTCACCCTATATTATTTTGTATTAAAAGATGTGCACTGGTTAGCCAGCATGACGTTGTGGGTTATTGGCGATGTGGACCCAGTAAGCGGTCCTAGCTTTTGGCAAAACATTCGTATTGTGATGATAAACCAGTTGTTTTGGTTTGTGGGGATTCACGGCAGTACCGTTATCGCATCCGTATCGCCTGATTTACATATATTTAATCAAGGTATTAATTTTTCCGGTGAAATGATTAACCATTTTGCCTATATCGGAGGATCAGGCTGTACCTTAGGTTTGGTTATGGCCTTGCTGGTATCTCGTCGTCACAGTAATCGCCATTTTGCTCGTTACGCCGTGTTGCCTAGCTTGTTTAACATTAATGAATTAGTGATTTTTGGCTTGCCGATCATTTTTAATCGATATTTGTTCGTCCCCTTTATTTTCATGCCCATGCTGGGTCTTGGTCTGGCCTATCTCGCTTTATCCTTAGGTTGGATTAGTTTTATAAATGCCGATGTGAAATGGAGTATTCCATTCTTATTCAGTGGTTATGTCATGACAGGGCATTGGGGTGGTGCGTTATTACAATTATTCATTTGTGTTCTGAGTGCTTGTATTTATTGGCCATTTTTAAAACGACATGAAGCTTGTGAATATAGAAAGCAAAAAGACAGAATCGCTCAGTTAATTCATGATATGTCACAGCCGGATTTTGATATTAAACATGCATACACCCAGCCAAATGAATTAGGTGTGTTTTGTCGACGTATTAATCTCGATTTAGATGAGGTGGAAGACTTTGAGCTGTATTACCAACCTAAGCTAGATCATCAAGGCAAGGTACAGGGAGCCGAAGCTTTATTGCGTTGGCATCACCCTGTGTTTGGTCCATTACCTCCATCCGTGTTTGTGCCCATTGCAGAAGTGAGTGGCAAGATACATAACTTAGGCTTATGGGTCGTCGAGCGCTGTTTTAAAGATATGAAAATCATGCAGCGCAGTCATGGGTTTCAGGCAATACCCATCGCAATTAACGTCTCGCCCATACAATTTTCACGTCCACAGTTTGTGCGTGAATTAAAGCAGTTGATGCAACAGTATGATGTGGACCCTAAATTATTGGAGCTAGAAATCACCGAAGGGCAAAAACTAAAATTAACCGATGAGTTGGTGGAGGAATTACGCCAGTTATCTTCTATGGGGATTTCTATTGCGGTGGATGACTTTGGTATGGGGCATACCTCGCTACATTATTTAAAATCATTTCCTGTGCATACTATTAAAATTGACGGAGAAATCATTCAAGACGTGGTACGCAGTGGCTTGATTCAAGAAATCGTACAAAGCATGGGGCAATTGGTCCATGGTATGAATGCAAAACTGGTTGCGGAATGGGTGGAGGAAGAAGCTCAGTTACTGGTATTGCATAAGCTGGGATGTGATTTGTACCAAGGCAAACACTTCAGTATGCCACTGCCCTTGCCTGAGCTCATGGCATACTGCGTATCTCATTAACAGTTTAATTAAGGCACTAGGATGACTTTGCCAGCCACCTTGCGTTGCAGAACATCGTTTAACGCATCCTGCACCTGATCAATAGGGTAGGCTTTATGGATATGGGGTTTGAGTAAGCCTTGTTGATACCAGGTGAATAATTCCACTTGGTTGGCCATGTAGTCCTGAGGTTGTTTTTGCACAAACGAGCCCCAGAACACCCCAAGAATACTAAAGCCTTTCACCAAGGCGAGGTTCACACTGAATTCAGGAATGCGACCAGAAGCAAAACCCACCACAAGATAACGACCATTCCATGCCATGCGTCGAATGCTGGCATCAAAGGCATCACCGCCAATAGGATCAAACACCACATCAAAGCCCTTGTGACCTGCTTGTTTTTTCAAGGAATCGCCAAGGTTTGCGTCATTCAAAATCAAATGATCGGCACCGTGCTCTTTGGCGATGTCCAGTTTCTCTTGGGTAGATGCGACTGCGGTGACTATAGCCCCCATGGCTTTGGCAATCTCGATGGCCGCGATACCCGTGCTGCCTGCGCCCCCTAGGACTAATACATGCTCACCTGCCTGTAAGTTCGCCCGTTGCTTTAATGCATGATGAGAGGTGCCATAGGCGCACATGAGTGCGGTGGCATCCTCTGCGGATAGTCCTTGTGGCAAAGGCTGAACGATGGATTGATGCAACACCACTTCTTCGGCGTAACCGCCAATGGGCATAATGGCGGCAACCGCATCCCCCACTTTGAATTTATCTACGGCTTCGCCCACCGCATCAATAATTCCAGCCACTTCGATACCCGGCGTGAACGGCGTAGGTGGCTTCATTTGGTATAAGCCTTGTACTAATAAACCGTCAGGAAAATTTACACCAATGGCTTGGGAGCGAATACGCACCTGTCCTTTTTTAGGCTCAGGGCTGGGAGTGTCAATGACTTTGAGGTTTTCAATGGGGGCGAACGTTTCGCAAATGACTTGTTTCATACATCACCTTTTATGTTTACTGCATAGTAGGTGCTCTATATGAATAAATGAAGTGAATAGGGTGAATAAAAGACTATTAGTGGTATTTATATAATTTAAGGGATAAGGGATAGATCCACTTCTGGCAGGCATTCGAAACCTGGTTCGGCAAAGTAATAGCCTTGGATTAACTCCACACCCAGCTTCTGCAAGATGGCTAACTCTTCTTTGCATTCAATGCCCTCGGCTAATGGGCGAATGTTTAGTTCTAAGCACAGACTCACGCAGTGGCGGATGATGGCTTGGCGCACAGGGTCTAAATGAATGTCACGAATCAAATCCATATCAAACTTGATGATGTCCGTTTGAAAATCCGCTAATAAATTTAAACCTGAGAAGCCAGAGCCGAAATCATCCGTGGCGGTTTTAAAGCCAATATCTTGATAGTGGCCTACGACGTTTTTCACGTGATCACTGTCTTCAATTTTTTCCCCCTCGGTGAATTCGAATAAGATATTTTCGATGGGGAAGTTATGGGTTTTAGCGGCTTCCAATGTGGTGCGGATGCAAAGCTCAGGTCGATACACAGCATTGGGTAAAAAATTGATGCTTAAAATGCAGTCGAGATTGAGCTGGGATGCCAGAGTAATGGCTTTCACTCGGCATTTTTGGTCAAAGCGGTAGCGATTGGATTCATTCACTTGGCCCAGCACAGACGCCGCAGATTCGTTATTTACACCTCGCACTAAGGCTTCGTAACCAAACAGGCATCGATTGCGAATATCCACAATGGGCTGAAACGCCATAGAGAAATCAAAATCTAGGATGGACTTTTCAAGGCATTGTTTACAGGAAAATGCTTGAAAGTCACTGGGTTGCGTCATGCGAAAACCTAATAAACAGAGTATTTATTAAATTTAGTTGGGTATCTGCTAATGCGCAATGTGGCCCACTAATACTGGCTTACAACCTCTAACGCGCTGGGAGTAATGGATAGCACTAATAATATGGCCATGCTGCGATTAAACCACACCAAGTGATGCTGGCTTTGCAGGTAGTGCTTAATGTGTTTACCAAACAGTAGCCAAACGCCCACACAGGGTAAGGCCATCATAAGATACGCTAAGGCAATGATGAGCACCTCGCTAATAAAAGCATTGCCGACGCTGGTATAAGTGGCCACGGCGCCTGTAACCATGATCCAAGCCTTGGGGTTCACCCATTGAAACAAGGCGGCTTTAAAAAAGCTGAAGGGTTTGGCAGGCTGCTCCCCTTTGGCGACACTGGCGCTGTGGGCAATATGCCAAGATAAATACAGCAAATACAAAATGCCTGCGATTTGAATCACATCATGTAGTAGGGGACTTTGTTGGAATAAACTGCCTAATCCAAAACCAATCAATAAGACCATGACGGGAACGCCCAAAGCAATACCCAAAAGGTGTGGCAAGCTGGCACGTACACCAAAGTTCACACCCGAGGTCATGATCATGACATTGTTAGGGCCAGGAGTAATGGCGGTCGAAAACGCAAATAAAATAATGGCAAGAAAATTTTCCACAAACGTACCGTAGCTGATGAAACAGGCGGGTATGTTAGAGCAACGTGTAGTGATCGCCTAGAAAGTATTTTGCAACATACTGTTGAGCAGCCAGCCTTAAACTGGCTGCATTTGATCTGTGCTTAGGCAGGGATGTTCAGTGCAATGATGATCCACATGGCTACCACGATTAATACCGATACACCAAACACTAAGAAGCGGTGTAACGGGTGGTTATAGGTAATGTGAATATATGAATGGACGAAGCGCACCACCACAAATGCCCAGGCTAATGTGATCAACACAGAACTTTGTAAGTTCAACGCCAGCATCACACAACCGGCTACGTAAAACAGCACGGGTATTTCAAAGAGGTTTAAATAATTACGATTGAGCTTTTTTAAATGAGCAGGCTCTTCATAACCAGACATTAGGCGATATTGCTTGGGGTTTACTTCCCCTTTTTTAATACTTATAAGGCGTGCACTACCTAATATAATACAAATTAAGCAAGTAAATAGGGCCAAGGTAAGCATGGGATAAATCACGGACATAACTGCTCCAAATAATTAGATGAAAAAAATAGAAATAGCGTTTCAGTATCATGATACGAATTAATTCATCGAAATTAAAAGGAATATTTTAGAAAATCGGTTGAATGACTTAAATTAGGCCTAGCTGGTCTTAGTGCTGGTGGATGAAGCGGGGGTGACGGTTTGAGATGGAATCCATTTAAGTAGCATGGATTTTAAGTTATCCGGGATGACGGGCTTAGGGACGTAATCGTTCATGCCAGCAGCGACACAGGTGTCCTTAGCGCCTGTCATAGCATGAGCCGTCATGGCAATAATGATAATATCTTTATGATTGTCTCCAGCTTCGCCGTTGCGAATTTTGCGTGTAGCCGTATAGCCATCCATCACAGGCATTTGGCAGTCCATCAAAATGGCGTCGTAATGGTGGTGTTTCAGCGCATCAAAACAGGCTTGTGCGCTATCCACCATGGTGACGACAATGCCAAAGTCTTCCAAAATGCCATTGGCCACTTCGAGATTAATTTGATTGTCATCCACCAATAAGATGGACGTTCCTTCAAGACTGCTTTCATCCTTCGACGGTTTAATCTCTTTGATATTTGAGTTGAGAGTCGAGTCGATAACATACAGTTCTTTTTCTAATGAAGAATACAAAGAAATTGGTGTTACTGGTTTGGCTAAGCTTGCAAAGGAGGTAGGTATATCTTGCGTGCTTTTGATGGTCTCTAAAATAAAAACTTTATTATGCTGACCTGCATTAATGGAGGCGTTTAATTGATTAACGCACTCATGTTTATTTCTGAACAGCTTCTCATCAATGATGATGAAATTAATGTCATTGCTTTGTTTTATCTTATCAATGCAATCATTAAAGTTGCTCGAGCTTTGGGTTGAGCAGTGCCACTTTTCTAACTGTTGATTCAGCGCATGAAGAAGACGCGGATTTTGGCTTGCGATTAATATATTGGCTTGGCTAAAGTCTGCGCTAATTAGAGCCTGTGATTTATTAGGGCAGGGCTCAAGGGTGATTTCAAATGAGAACTGACTGCCTTTTCCCTCGTCGCTTTCTACATGAATATCGCCGTGCATCAAGTGGCATAGTTGCCGACTGATGGTGAGCCCTAACCCTGTTCCACCAAATTGTTTAGTGATACTGCTGTCTTCTTGGGTGAATGAGTCAAATAGGCTTTTCAATTTTTCTTTTTTAATGCCCTTGCCTGTATCGGCAATGGTACACTCAAGTATTATTTTTTGGTCTTTTTCCTTGGTTTTGGCAATAAGGGTAATGTCGCCTTTCTGGGTGAATTTCAGTGCATTGCCCACAAGATTGGTGATGATTTGGTTAATACGCATGGCATCGCCAATGGCATGTTCTTGCTGAACCTGGCTGGCATCTAAAATAAACTCCAACCCTTTGGCTTGAGCTCGGATGGCGAGTGATGAAGAAATGTCAGATAAAAATTTAAGTAAATTAAACTCACTGGCGTCAATCTCTAACTTGCCGGCTTCGATTTTCGACATGTCAAGAATATCATTAACCAAGTGGGTAAGGTGATGAGCTGAGAATTTTGCCATCTCTAATTGATGTTGCTGTTTCGCTGTCAATGGATCTTTCGCGATGAGTTCTAACATTCCTATGACCCCGTTCATTGGGGTTCGAATCTCATGGCTCACATTGGCAATAAATTCGCTTTTAGTTTCATTGGATTTAAGCGCCAGATTTTTTGCCGCTTCTAACTCTTTTGTACGCGACGCTACTTTTGCCTCTAGAGAAGTATTTAATTCTAGTATTTGATTTTGAATTGATTTTTGCTCGGTAATATCCCGCAAAATAGCGGCGACCCCGATGGTTTTTCCGTTATCTAATATGATGGGAGAAAAGTGTATCGACAACTCAATTTCTTTGTTTTTCTGGGAGAGGGCGGAGCACTCTAGAGATTCCACCTCTGACTGATAATAAATACGATGAATTAACGACTTGATAGAGTCTTTATCATTATTTCGTAAAAATAGTTCGAATATAGTTGAACCAATGGCAAATTTTTCGGGATACCCTGTAATATGGGTGGCGGCCTCGTTCCAACCGGTTACTCGACCAAATTCATCCATTGAAATAACGCCATCCAGAGATCCGGTCACAATGGCTTTAAATTCAGCCTGATCGCGCACCAAGCTAAGCCGTTTATGCAGGTTGGCTTGATAGTACGCAAAGATAATGAAAATTAATGCCATTAACGCAATTAGGATCAATGCTAAAGATTGTGTGCGTTGATTAAGAATAGTTTGAGTGGTTTTTTCATCAACACCAATGATTAGGCTTAAAGTTCTATTGCGGTTTAAAGCGGATAAAAAGAAAATCTTTGAGTCAAAATTTAATATATGGTTAGTTAATTGATTTATTTCTCTTGTCAGATATTTATCTTTATTCGAGGCGTCGACTTCTGTGTAAATCTTTTGCCATGTATTCATACCCTCTGGGTGAATCTCAAAATCAAATGCAATATTTGAGTTTGAATGGTATATGAATCCACCGTCGTTATTTAATATAAAAATTTCAAGTTGGCTACCTATGCTATTTACATACTCATTAATATGAACCTTAGAATTTAAGTTCATGATGATAAAGCCAAAAAAGTGATTGCTCTTGTCAAAGACAGGCAGGGCGAGACGTTGTGTTGGGGTGAGAGGGATCTGAATTTTCCCATATTCCCGATTTAGGTTGATATCCGATACATAAAGTTGCCCTGGGTGGTACTGGCTAATTTCTTTAAAGTAATCGCTATCGCCTTTTGCTTGTAGACGCTCTGGGGCGACTATTCGAACATTGGCCCCTTGGCGCTCGACGCGGACTAATTCCTTGCCGTTATTTTGTGCTCCAATGTATCTTAGTTGCAGTATGTCTGGATTATTCTCAATAAAGCTTTCAAATATTATGGCTAATCGAGCTTTCCATTGCTCTAGTTTGGTGCCATCTTTTGGGTCAATACCGTTATTTTGGGTGGCGCGAACAATCCCATCGATCGGCGGCGTCAGGTGCAAAAACTTAATACGCTGTTTTTGCTTGTCCATATTGTTCTTGATCAGGTTATAGCGAGCAGACATCTGATTTTCGATGTTCTCAGCGAACTCTTGTTTGATCTGGTTGTTGGTAATTTCACGATATACAAAGGTAATGGCCACCAGAAAGCCCAGCAGTAACGCAGCTGTTAATAGCAAGGTTTGCTTAAATGTAAATTCGTGGTTTGCTAGGTTCATGGGGCTATTAACAAAAGGTTTAGCCTTCAGTATAGGAGGAAAAGTTGTGTTTACTCTAGATGGTTCTTTCGTTATTTGACGGTATACCGAGTCATTTTTATTCAATTTAGCCTAGCGCAGCCTGTTATATGGCTTAATGTTTGGTAGTTTATATTTTTTATGCCTTTGGTGTTGCTTGATGGTTATAGTGTCAAGCAGTATGAGAATGAGATAATGACGTCAGGAAACAAGTATGAATGATCAGGAGAGTATTTGCCCTTGGGCTAAGGGTGATGAATACGTGCGTTACCATAATGAAGAGTGGGGCGTGCCGTGTTTTGATGATCAAAAGCTGTTTGAGAAATTGTGTCTAGAAGGCCAGCAGGCGGGTTTAAGCTGGATTACCGTGCTGAATAAGCGTGATCATTACCGTAAATGCTTCTATAAATTCAACCCCAATAAAATCGCCAATATGTCTGATGAAGATATTGAAACCCTTTTGCTCGATTCCGGACTGATTCGTAACCGTTTAAAGCTGTACGGCATTCGTAAAAATGCCTTGGCCTATCTTGAGTTAAATAAACAGCTGAAAAAAGACGGGCAAAGCTTTAGTGATTTCATTTGGGGCTTTGTGAATCATCAGGTGCAAGTGAATCGCTACAAGGCTCTATCTGACGTGCCTGCGCAAGTGGATGAAGCGCAAGCCATGAGTAAGGCATTAAAGAAAGCAGGGTTTACCTTTGTGGGGCCCACCATTTGCTATGCGTTTATGCAGTCCATGGGGTTAGTGAACGATCACTTAATTTCGTGCCCGTGCCATCCAGATAATGCAGGGCAGTAGTCTGCGGGTGTCACTCAACGCTTATGCCTGTGACTATTTGTTATTGAGTTGGCGTGGCAGAAACAAATTGCGGCAGGGTAAAGATTTCGTGTTGTTTTTGCACGCCTCTTAATCTTTGTGTACCAATGGAGACCATGGTGTTTTCAGGCAGGTGTTGGTTGAAATGTTCACTGGCTAAAATTGGATACGTAGTCTTACAGAGAGATTCGATGCGAGCCGCTTCGTTAACGGCAGAGCCAATCACGGTAAAATCCAATCTGGAACTGCCGCCAATGTTTCCGTAGAACACCTCTCCTAAATGCAGGGCGATGCCTGTTTTCAATGGTTTGTCTTGGCCTTTGAATAGGCTGTTCTCAAGATTACTTAGGGCTGTTGTGGCCGCAGCCAAGACATCCAAGCATTGTTGCTCTAGGTTTGCGTGATTAAGTGGGAAGATGGCAAGAATGGCATCGCCAATAAATTTTAAGATCTCGCCGTTATGATCCTCAATGGGCTTGGATACGCATTCGAAGTAGTGATCAAGAATGGGGGTGACCTCTTCGCCTGACTTAGCGTCAGCCAATTCTGTAAACCCTCTTAAATCACTGAACCATATAATGGAATGGATTCGCTCTCCTGTGCCCCGTTTAAACTCTCCGGCAATCACTTTTTGCGCCGCATTTTTGCCTAAATACACACTTAAGAGTGAACGGCTTGCCATTTCTGCCATGGCAACTCTGGCCTTCCAGCTTAACGGAACACAAAAATCCTTTAAGGCTTGGATGTGCGCGGGCGAAAACCCGTCATGCTGTTGAGTAGCGAATGTGATCCATGGCTGTTCGGTTTTATGATCGGTATGAAACGGCACAATTAAGTAATCCGTCCCCCCTTCTTGTTTGATCTCTTTCAAAAGTGGATAGGGGAGTGCGCTTTCATCCACGTCTAACTTCCATTGCAGTGCTTGTCTCGATTTATGCACGGCCTCGCCTGGGGTGTTGAGAAAGGTAGAGGTGGATGTGATGCTGTGGTCTCGGCGATAAAGGGTGCAACCGTTTGTGGCGGTCCAAATAATTTGGCTGCCCCATAATTCTGGGTGTGCCGTGGGTAACCACATGCTGGCACGATAAATATCGATACCGTAATCCGTGACGCCGGAAATAAACCTTTCCATGAGTACGTCGGCTTGTTGGTCAGCGGGATCGTATGTGCTTAACCATGTTTTAAAGGCTTGGTGCGAGCCAAAAGCTTGAATGGTCATGGGAGCAAGACAATGGAAAAGAAGTGTCTATTACACTATAGGTGTAACTGGAGGGTTAACAAGTTGCTAGGAGGGTATTGAGCTTGAAAAAAAGCGCTTGTTTTGCAACAAGCGCTTTTTGCGAGTGATGTTTAGCGACTGACGTTAAACGTTAAACAAGAAGTGCAGTACGTCGCCGTCTTTCACGACGTATTCTTTACCTTCCACGCGCAGTTTACCCGCTTGTTTACAGCCAGACTCACCCTTATATTCGATGAAGTCATCATAGGCCATGGTTTCAGCACGGATGAAGCCTTTTTCGAAGTCGGTGTGGATTACGCCAGCGGCTTTAGGAGCGGTGTCGCCTTTCTTGATGGTCCAGGCGCGTACTTCTTTTACACCAGCGGTAAAGTAAGTTTGCAGGCCTAGTAGTTCGTAACCCGCGCGAATAACACGGTTTAAACCCGGCTCGTTTTGGCCCATTTCTTCAAGGAACATGGCCACGTCTTCTGGATCGTCTAGTTCAGAAATTTCTTGCTCGATCTTGTTACAAACCGGCACCACAACTGCGTTTTCTTTAGCCGCAATGTCTTTCACGATATCTAGGAATGGGTTGTTCTCAAAACCGTCTTCGGCCACGTTGGCGATGTACATGGTGGGTTTAACCGTGATCATGTGGAACATGCGCAGACGCTTTTTCTCATCATCACTGATGTCCATTGAACGGATAGGAAGATTATTTTCTAGATGTGCCACCATTTTTTCTAATAGGGCTTTATCCGCTACGGCGTCTTTATCGCCACCTTTTGCAGTACGAGTAACACGCTGTAGTTGTTTCTCGGCTGATTCTAAATCCGCCAAGATTAATTCTAGGTTGATAACGTCGATGTCATCCGCTGGGTTAATGCGGTTTTCAACGTGAATCACGTTTTCATCTTCAA
This sequence comes from Bermanella sp., assembly GCA_041546605.1. GTDB lineage: Bacteria > Pseudomonadota > Gammaproteobacteria > Pseudomonadales > Oceanobacteraceae > Bermanella. The sequence continues at coordinate 10,980 of JBFEWA010000011.1, read as the reverse complement.
AGCAGCGAACCACGTGGGCGATGGCATCGGTTTCTCGAATGTTGGCAAGGAATTGGTTGCCCAGACCTTCACCTTTGGATGCCCCTTTTACCAAACCTGCGATGTCCACGAATTCCATGGTGGTCGCAATGATTTTTTCAGGCTTCACGATTTCCGCTAGAGCATCTAGACGTGCATCCGGCATAGGTACCACGCCACTGTTTGGCTCAATGGTACAGAAAGGGAAGTTTTCCGCGCCGATACCTGACTTGGTTAACGCGTTAAATAGAGTGGATTTACCAACGTTTGGTAAACCGACGATGCCACATTTAAAACCCATGTTGTTTACCTCAAAGGTTAAATCTAAATCTGTAGTTATGCTTTGACACTGTGTAAGCGATTCATGGCACCCGCCCAATCGCCATTTACAAGACTATCAATTTCTGATGCCGCAGCATCAATGATGGTTTCAATTTTCTTTAATTCATCTTTATTGGGTTTGCCCAATACGTGGCTGGTGACCTTGTTTTTATCGCCTGGATGTCCGATACCAATACGTAGACGATAAAAGTTTTTGTCGTTAGCCATTTTACTGATGATGTCGCGCAGGCCATTTTGCCCACCGTGACCGCCGCCGAGTTTTAGCTTGGCTGTACCCACAGGAAGGTCTAGCTCATCATGCAGTACGAGAATTTCATTTACCGGAATTTTATAAAAGTTAGCTAAAGCTTGAACCGCTTGGCCACTTAAATTCATGAAGGTAGTTGGAAAGAGTAGAAAGACTTCTTTGCCTTTGATTAAGGCTTTACCACTTAGACCGTGGAATTTTTTTTCAGGTTTGAGTTGCACGCCATGTTGGCGTGCAATCTCGGCAAGTAACCAGGCACCAGCATTGTGACGAGTATTCTCATATTCTGAGCCAGGGTTACCCAGGCCCACAATTAGACGAATGTTATCCTTCACGCTAATGCCTTAAATTACTTAATTACTCAGCAGCTTCTTCAGCTTCGCCTTCTTCGCTTGCAGCTGCAGCACCCTTAGGTACGTCTACAGATACAACCGCAGAGTCGTGGTCAGCACCGTGAGTTAGCTCAAGGATTTGTACGCCTTCTGCAAGTTTAAGGTCAGATAGGTGAAGAGTAGTACCAACTTCAACGTCAGCTAGGTCAACTTCGATGAACTCAGGAAGGTTACCAGCTTCACAGATCACAACTACGTCGTTCATGTTGTGAGTGATTTTACCGCCTTGTAGCTTCACGCCTTTACAAGTGTCTTCGTTGATGAAGTGTAGAGGGATGTGTTGCTTGATAACAGTGCTGTTAGATACGCGTTGGAAGTCAACGTGTAGAACAACTGGCTTGTAAGCGTGACGTTGAACGTCTTTGATTAGAACGCTCTCAGTCGTGCCGCCAACGTTAAGTTTAACGATGTGGCTGAAGAAACCTTCGTCTTCGAATGCTTTGTTTAGTTCACGTAGCTCAAGTGTTACTTGAGTTGGCTCTTTGTCGCCACCGTAAACGATACCAGGAGTTTTGCCCGCTTCACGACGTAGGCGGCGGCTCGCACCCGTACCTTTAACTTCGCGAACTTCGGCGTTTAATACGTAATTTGCCATGGTTATATACCTTTATAAATGAAATTAGCCCTAACCCCGCGACCAGAGTTAGAGCCCATTACTTAAAGCGAACTTTAAGTTCTATCAGGTTCAGGTTCCGAATTAACGGAACATGGCGCTGATGGATTCTTCGTTATTAACGCGTCGGATCGACTCCGCTAATAAGCCAGCTAAGGTCAGCTGACGAATACGTCCGCATTGCTTAGCTTCTTCAGTTAAAGGAATTGTGTCAGTAACCACTAACTCATCTAACTGGGAATTCGTGATGTTATCAATCGCGGCGCCGGATAGTACAGGATGTGTACAGTAAGCCACAACCTTTTTCGCACCAAATTGCTTAAGGGCGTCGGCGGCTTTACACAAAGTACCTGCTGTATCCACCATATCGTCTACTAATACGCAGGTACGGTCAGTTACGTCACCAATAATGTGCATAACTTGAGCTTCGTTAGCCTGTGGACGACGTTTGTCGATAATGGCTAGATCCGCGTCGTTTAGCTGCTTGGCGATAGCGCGGGCACGAACAACACCGCCCACGTCAGGAGAAACAACCATAAGGTTGTCGTAGTTTTGCTTCTCAATGTCATCTAATAAAATCGGTGAACCATAGATGTTATCCATTGGGATATTGAAGAAGCCTTGAATTTGGTCAGCGTGTAGATCAACCGTTAGTACGCGGTCAACACCGGCTGTTTGCAACATGTCAGCCACAACTTTTGCAGAAATAGGCACACGAGCAGAACGTACACGACGATCCTGACGGGCATAACCATAATAAGGAATAACAGCAGTAATACGACCAGCAGAAGAACGACGTAAGGCGTCTGCCATTAACAACACTTCCATAAGGTTGTCGTTAGTCGGTACACAAGTTGGCTGAATAATGAAAACGTCTTTACCACGCACGTTTTCTTGAATATCAATGGTGATTTCACCATCACTGAATTGTCCGCAGGTGGCGTCACCTAGGGGAAGGTCCAAGCGCTCAACAATAAGACGCGCCAATTCCGGATTTGCGTTACCGGTAAAAACCATTAACTTAGACACGTCGGATACCCCATGTGCTAATTGCTTGATCAATGATGGATTTTAAGAAGATGGCAGGGGTGGCAGGATTCGAACCTACGCATGACGGGATCAAAACCCGTTGCCTTACCGCTTGGCTACACCCCTAATTTTGACTCAGCTTGTTAAAGCTTTTTGCAGTGGCGATTGGTTAATGCCTTTTGCCACGAAAGCTTTAATATCAGCTGGTAGCTTGGCTAGAACCGAGTTTGCTTCGTTCTCAGAATCTAACTCTAAGAAGACGCAAGCGCCAGTGCCAGTCATTCTAGCAGAACCGAAATTCTTTAGCAAATTCAATGAGTTAGAAACTTCTTGGTAGAGTTTGCAAACCACTGATTCACAGTCATTTCGACCCTCGCCCCTCAGAGCGGCGCTCATTCTGCACGTTGGAGTGTCCCTTGTCAAATCTTTGTGTGAAAAAATTTCACCTGTGTTCACATGGCAGTCTGGGACCACCACCACGAACCAGTTTTCTTCTAAATCCATCATGTCCGTTAGGCGCTCGCCAACCCCTTCTGCCCAAGCGGCTCGGCCGCGAACAAAGATGGGGACGTCAGCGCCCAGCTGTAAGCCTAGCTCAGCTAATTCATCTTCGCTTAATTGGGTTTGCCATAAATGATTTAGACCTACTAGAGCTGTAGCGGCATTGGATGAGCCGCCCCCTAAACCGCCACCCATGGGGAGGATTTTCTTCAAATGAATGTGCACACCTTTATGGCAGCCTGTTTTTTGTTGCAGCAGTTTTGCTGCCTTGTAGATGAGGTTGTCCTCAAGGGCGACGCCTTCAATAGCGGGCTCAATGGTAATGCGATCGTCGGCAGCGTCTTCAAAGGTAAGTTCGTCACATATATCGATGAACTGAAAAATACTTTGTAGCTCGTGATAGCCGTTAGGGCGTTGACCTGTGATGTGTAGAAACAGGTTGAGTTTGGCTGGGCTGGGTAGGGTAAAGGTTGTCATTGTTTAGCCAAATTCCCAGTGCTTGATCACAATCAGAAACTTCCATTGCCCTTGGCTGATGCGAATGCGTTCAGGCAATTGGTAATAGTCATTGTATCGCAGAAAATCCACCTGCCATTTGTCTTGTTGTAATTGACTAAGCTGTTCATCGTCAAATTGCTTGGTTGCTGGGCTATACGGTGCGGCCTGTCCTTGTAGCCAAAACGGTAGGTTCTCAACCGGGAAAAACCAACCCAGTTCATCGTAAATTAATTGTTGGGGATTAATGCCATCAACGGTTTTGCCACCCTGGGTTAAGCTGATGCTGGCGATGTTGCCTTTGATGCGTGTGCTGCCTGCTGCCATGGGGCCGCTCACATAAATATCAAAGTCTTTTCCGTGTTGCTGCCATTGAATGAATCCGGCAACGCTTTCATTTGGGGTGGTGATGCCAATCTTTCCGCTCACCGCCCAATGGCCTTGTGGTGGTTGAGTGGGGGTGAGGCTACAGGCAATAGCACTCAAGCAGAGTGCAAGTACAGCAAGGGGTTTAAACATTTATAGTTCTACTTCTAGTCTTAGCAATGTGTCTTTTATGATTTCGCTATCTGGGGTTTTTTCTAGTGCCTTCTTCCAGATGTCTTTGGCGGTTTGTTTGTCATCTAATGCCCAGTGTACTTCCCCTAAATGGGCTGCAATTTCTGCATCAGGAAACACTTCGAAGGCTTGTTGTAATAGTTTTAAGGCATCTTGTAGTCGCCCCATGCGGTAATACACCCAACCAAGGCTATCTAAAATGGCGGGATCTTTTGGCGCAATGGCGAGGGCTTTTTTTATGAGTTTGAGGGCTTCATCTAAACGCGATGTGCGATCCGCCAGTGTGTACCCTAGGGCGTTTAAAGCCGTGGCATTGTTAGGATCTAAGCTGATGATGTGCTCAAGGTCTTGTTCTAGTTGTGATAGGTTGCCGAGTTTTTCCGATACCATGGCGCGGGAATAACGTAAATCCGTGCTGTCTTGGTGGGCCGCTAACGCTGCGTTGAGTACTTTTAATGAGGCATCGTATTGCTTGGTGCGGTTTAAAATATCCACTTCCATTAAGAAGTAGGCTTGCTGGTTTTCATGATCAATGTTGCGCTGAGAGCGAACATGCTGCAAGGCCGTGTCGGATTGGTTTTGTGAAAGGTAGATATTCACAATGGCGGCTTGAGCGGCTAAAAATTCACGGCCCCCTTGCATGGCTAAATAATGGTAAAGAGCAGTGTCATTATCACCGTTGAATTGCTCAATACGACCAAGGTAGTAATGGGTTTCGTTTTGCATTTGTTGCAAGTTAAGAAGCTTCTGCAATGATAATTTGGCTCCTAGGTAATCCTTCATTTCTAGCTGGGTCAGCGCTAGGGGTAAAAGAATGTGGGCATCGTCTGGGTATTGCTCATTTAATTGGCTAAATACCTTGCTGGCTTCTTTGACCTTTTTTTGTTTGATTAACAAGCGCGCCTTGAGCAGTGTGAAAGACTTATCTTGCTTGAAACGTTTCAAGGCTTGATTGATTGTTTTTAAGGCGTCATCAAACTTTTCTTGTGTTGCTAGCAATCGAGCTTTTAAGGACCAAGCTGGGTAGAATTCTGGGTGCTGCTTTAATAAATCCTGGCAAATAGCCAAGGCGGCATCATCATTTTCCTGCTGCTGATGAAGACTGGCGATATTAAACAATAAGGCTTGGTTTTCTTTGTAGCGACCCGTTAAAGGCGTAAGGGATTCCAGCCATAGCTCACGGGAGCCTTCGGTCATGTCGACCCCTTGTACGCTGATAAAATTCACATTTAATAGGGGCTCTAAATCCAAGGCCGCTTGTAAATGTAGGGCGGATTCATTAAAACGAGCGGCTTTGACCAGCTCTGAGCTTAAAGCAATTTGCGCTTGAGGATTATTCGGGTCTAACTTTACCCATAGGGTGGCGGCATCTAATGCGGCTTGGTCCGCCCCTATGTACTGGGCAATTTGGGTAGCACGGGCGGTCACCCCTGGGTCTTGGGTGCGGTGGGATTCTAATAAATAGTTGCCAAGGGCCACATCGTATAACTGACGTTGACCGGCCATTTCGGCCACTAATAAGGCGTAAAAGGTATTTACACTATAATCCTGAGGCGCGTTGGACTCTTCCGCTGACTGGGCAGCTTGGCTCGGTAAGCCCAGTAATAACAGGCTTAAAGCAGGGACCAACATGAAGCGGTTTATCATAGTACCTCTAAGGCGCATGTGTGAAAAAGACCATTGAATAACTTGTTTTGTCAGCAAGCCAGCTATTTTGCGCATTTATGGATATAATACGGCTCTTTTTCAGAAGATTGAAATAATTGGCCCACATTTCGGTGCATTGATCAGAAAACTAAGTAATAAATGACGTTATTAACCCTAGGTATTAACCATAAGACCGCTCCCGTGGCGGTGCGCGAGAAAGTGGCCTTTGCTCCGGATCACTTGCCTGCCCAATTAAGGCAGGTGAATGCAAGCCATGGCATCGATGAAATCGCCATATTGTCTACCTGTAACCGTACTGAATTGTATTTTACCGCCCCTGATGCCGACCCAACGAAAATGCTGGCTTGGCTGCAGGATGTGCATGGCATTCCGTTAGAACAGCTGCAAAGTTGTCACTATGCCCTGTCTGATGAGGCCGCGGTACAGCACATCATGCGCGTGGCCAGTGGTCTGGATAGTTTAATACTAGGCGAACCTCAGATTTTAGGTCAGATGAAAAGCGCCTATGCGGTGGCACAAGAGGCTGGCACCATTGGCCCAGAACTGGATCGCCTGTTTCGCCAAACCTTCAGCGTGGCCAAACAAGTAAGAACCGATACCGCCATTGGGGAAAACCCTGTATCTGTGGCCTATGCAGCGGTAAACCTAGCTCAGCGCATCTTCTCGGATCTATCTAAAAGCAAGGCTTTGTTGATTGGTGCTGGTGAGACCATTGATCTGGTGGCTCGACATTTAGTGGATGCCGGGGTGAAAGACATTACTGTGGCTAACCGTACTCTTGAGCGCGCCGAAGCACTGGCCGAACAGTTTGGGGCCAAAGCCATCTTATTATCGGATATTCCGGATGTCCTTTATCATGCGGATATCGTAATTTCATCCACCGCCAGCCCGCTACCAATTCTGGGTAAAGGGGCGGTGGAGCGAGCCCTTAAAAAGCGTAAGCATGCCCCTATGTTCATGGTGGACATTGCTGTCCCTCGCGATATCGAAGAAGAAGTGGGAGAGCTAAATGATGTCTACTTATATAGCGTGGATGATCTAAAAGACATCATTGAAGAAAATGTGCGCCAGCGTGAACATGCCGCCCAAGACGCTGAAGAAATAATAGAAGCCGGTAGCGCCGCATTTATGCGACAATTGCGCACCCTGGATGCGGTGACCACATTAAAAGCCTTTCGCCAACACGCGGAAGGGTTGCGTGACCAAGAGCTAGAAAAAGCCTTAAAGCGTTTACAGAAAGGCGATGATGCCCAAGCCGTGGTGACCACTTTGGCGAACATGCTAACCAATAAACTGATTCACCAGCCTACGGTACAGATGCGTGAAGCCAGTAGTGTGGGGCGTAAAGAGGTGATGGGGTGGGTGCAGGAGCTTTACCAGCTTTCTGACCAGGATTTGGATTGAAGCACTTTGAGCTAGCTGTGTTGTCTATGCTGTGTCAAAAACTATTTTTAGTTCGTTATTTATAAAACATAAACGCCTCGCTAAAAATAGTTTTTTCCTTGTCTAGACGGCCTCGCGTACGCTCAATAGGCATATGAATTACGAAGTGGTTTTGAGTAAAAATAAAAGTATCTAGCGTCTGACTTCTGGCGTCAGAGCAAATTAAAGAAATTATCAAAAAGCGTCTAGCGTCTGGCTTGTGACGTCAGGCAGGAATTAGAAATGAAAGACTCGGTAAAAACAAAATTAGAAACACTTGGCGAACGTTACGAAGAGATCGGACACCTGCTATCCGATGCCAGCGTGATCAGCAATCAAGATAAATTTCGTGCGTTATCCAAAGAGTACGCTGAAATTGAGCCTGTGGTAAAAACCTTTGAGGAATACACCGCGGCCGAAGAGAACTTAGAAGAAGCGCATCTGTTGATTCAAGACAGCGACCCCGAAATGCGTGAAATGGGTCAAGAAGAATTAAAAAATGCCAAAGCCGAAATTGAGCGCTTAGAAGGCGAGCTGCAAATCCTTTTATTACCGAAAGATCCTAACGATGGTAAAAACGTCATTGTGGAAATTCGTGCCGGTACTGGTGGTGATGAAGCGGCGATCTTCTCTGGTGACTTATTCCGCATGTACACCAAATATGCAGAAAAACGCGGCTGGAAATTTGAAGTCATGAGCGCCAACGAAGGTGAACATGGTGGCTATAAAGAGATTATTACCCGTATCGTAGGTGATAATGTGTATGGTCAGTTAAAGTTTGAATCCGGTGCTCACCGTGTACAGCGTGTACCGGCCACAGAGAGCCAAGGTCGTATTCACACCTCAGCTTGTACCGTTGCCATTATGGCCGAAGTGGAAAGCGAAGATGAGATCGACATCAACAAAGCGGATTTGAAAATTGATACCTTCCGCGCCAGTGGTGCCGGTGGTCAGCACGTTAACAAAACCGACTCGGCCATTCGTATTACCCACATTCCAACCGGTTTCGTAGTGGAATGTCAGGAAGAGCGTTCGCAGCATAAGAACCGCGCCAAGGCCATGTCCATCTTGGCGACCCGTTTGAATGATGCTGTGGTGCAAAAAGCCCAAGCAGAACAAGCGGCAGAACGTAAGAGCTTAGTGGGTTCTGGTGATCGTTCTGAGCGTATTCGTACCTATAACTACCCGCAAGGTCGTGTGAGCGATCACCGCATTAATTTAACTCTTTATAAGTTGGATGAATTAATGGAAGGGGATTTGGATTCTGTGATCCAGCCGTTGATCCAAGAGCATCAGGCAGAGTTGCTTGCTTCCATGGGTCACGAAGGTTAGAACCTAGTTTACTCGACAGGGCGTTGCTAAATATTTTATTTCACTCGTTACATAGCGCTGCTATGGGCCCCGCGAAATAAATTATTTGCCTAGCCCTGTCATCGCCACTTACGGTTCTGAGAATAAGATGAATACTAATTATTGCACTTACAATAATTAGTATTTCAAAAGCCACATGAAGCTTAGCCATGCCTATTTTAAATCTTCTCCCGATCAAACAAGCACTCACCCTAGGTGCTAATGAATTAACTCAGTCTGAAACCCCTGAGCTAGATAGCGAGTTGATTTTACTGCACGCTCTAAAAGCCCATCGCAATATCCTGTTTACCGATCCTGATCAGTTATTAAGTATCGAGCAGCAAAATCACTTTATTGAATTGATTGCTCGACGCAAAAATGGAGAGCCCGTGGCCTATATTTTAGGGGAACAAGGGTTTTGGGATTTAACTTTAAAGGTCTCGCCGCATACCTTGATTCCAAGGGCTGATACCGAATCGCTGGTGGATTGGGTGTTGGAGCAAAACTTTTCTCCAAAAAACATATTAGATCTAGGTACAGGTACTGGCGCTTTGGCCATGGCGTTAGCGAAAGAGTTTCCGCAGGCTAATGTGCTGGGTGTGGATTTAGTAGGGGATGCGGTGGCGCTAGCAGAAGAGAATGGGCGCTTAAATCAAATCCCTAATGCGCAGTTTATGCAAAGCAGTTGGTTTGATGATGTGCCTGCAGGCCCATTCGATTTGATTGTAAGTAATCCCCCTTATATTGATGCCAATGATGAGCATTTGTCGCAAGGAGATGTACGCTTTGAACCGGCTTCGGCTTTGGTGGCGGATAATCTTGGGTTGGCGGACTTATTTCATATTGCGGATCAGGCACCAAGGTTTTTATCATCCGGTGGGTGTTTGCTTATGGAGCATGGTTGGCAACAGGCTGAGGCTGTGTGTGAGTATTTACATCAGGCTGGGTATAAGAACGTAGGGAGCGGAAAAGATTTGGCGGGGCAGACACGCTTTAGTTTTGGATTTAAAGCTTAATCCATAACGCTTAATTTTTAGCTTTGGATTTTAGGTTTTTTTCTATCTTGCTTTGGGTCTTCCATTGCCCACTTTTCTTTAAAGGCTTTAACCACTTTCATGGCGTCGTCCATGGTTTGATTGGTGTGCCAAATCACTTCTTGTTCCACCAGTTTTTTATTCTTAACCGGTTTTACCACATTCTGAGTGGATATAGGATGATCCGGATATTGCAACTGACACCAGTCATTGCTCACCACTTCATATTGGCGCCAATTAGTGTGGCGGTTCCAACTGAATTTCACTTCTTGCGAAAAGAGTTCAAATACCGGGGTGAGGGTGATGTCCATTTGAATAAATGCATTTTTAACACTGTCGATTTCTAATTCGTAACCTCGGCGTAAGTGAATGCATTCACGAATGGCTTGGTCGATTGAGCTGAGATAGCCTTCACGGTCGGTATAGCGATTAATGTGATGGATACGTTGGTTTTCATCACGCATGCAGACACTGGCTTCACTTTCTTGCAGCCACCAAACGTTAGCCTGAAATGCAGATACAGGCTTGCCTGGCTGGAATTGAAAGTCCGCCGGAATTAAATTCATGGATTCAACGCTGGCCACAGGACAGCAGCTGAGTATCTTTTTCATAATGGAAAGACACACCTTTGAAGCAGTCTCCAATCATAATGCAAACTGGATCACATGTGTGTTATTTAGTGTAAAGATGTGAGCCGTGCCACTTAAAAGGCTTAAAGTCAAAAGTAAAAGCTGAAAAGTGCGGGTAAGAAGCAAATACATCTTAACCTTGGTTTTTGTAATAACTATAGGTGATATAGAGGTGAGGGGGCTTAGATTAAAAGGACGCATTAAATGGCCTTTAACATTGAATATTGTTATGTGGTGAAAACTTTAGAAATTAGAGTGGGCCATTACTTACGTGTTAGCCCTTGCTCTAGCTGAGCTCGTAAATCTTGTCTGCAATCTAAAAAATAAAAATCACTATTCCAAAAATAACAAATAATTACTTTGTTCTTTTTTGTGGGGTTTTAGAAGTAAAAGGTTTCAATTCTGGCTACATTCTTTTCATCCCTGCCGCTAGATTTAAATAGGAGAATACAAAAAAGGAGCCTGATATGAAGTCGTTTCTTGTGGTGATTGCGGTTGTGATCATCTGCACGACCAGTTTAGGTGTGTTTTATGACCGATTAGAGCAGCGCTTCTTGCCAAAAACCAGTGGCTTGTTGGTATTGGATTTACCGGGTGACTTTCAAGTGGCAAAAAATCATCCCAGTTATAAAGGTGATCATCCAAGAGCCATACAACGCCCGCAAGAGGTTTTTCCATTTCC
>JBFEWA010000342.1:0-3531 GCA_041546605.1 Bermanella sp. | reverse complement strand
TTGGTGTTACTCAGTTTATCTATATAGGAGTTGAAAGTATTAACGCCTTGCTTAATGTTCCGTTCTTTGGCGGAGCAAATAAGAAAACGAAGATTTTCTATGATTTCGGGATTCACGATTTCACTCCATGAACACATAACGTTTGTGGCAGTTGCGCGGGCTTTTTCGCGTCGACTGCCCACGTTTGTTATGTTCATTTAATTTCTAGTTTGTAAAAGCCATCTAATTCAGCCTGAATCATAAGATTCTTTATAAACTCAGTTGTATGTTCAGCGTTTTTAGTCTCGATTTGTAAATCAATCTCAGAACCATCTACACTACCACCTGCTCCAACTACTTCGGATTCAGTATGGGCTTGGATTTGATCTTCGATTACGTTCCGAACTTCCAGTGCTTGCGAGCCTGTTAACCCTTGGCCTTGAAGCGATATTACTAGAATAATTGTTTTTAACATGGCCAATCCTTAATTGGGAACATAACAGTTTATTCTACGTCTCATGACCAAGAAATATAATATTCAGTCACGTGACCTGTTTTACAGGGCGTGTTTGCCCAGTTATTACTTATAAGCCAGATATCATGCTGCATACAGCCAACTTTGGCAAATATGCATTCCCATTTTTCACGTCGCACTAAAACATTTGTATCTATTTAAGTCTCTGATATTAAACAACATATAAATCCAGTAATTTAACTCCATATTTAGCTGTAAACCTGCCTCACCATAAAAAGCGTCGTGTAGTGGCGTATTATATTATGCTGTCGTGCGACGCCTTTTACGGATATTTAATAGGCAAACGAACACTCTTAGAACTTCTGCGCCAACAAGACAGCCACTCTTCGACAAGCTCAGTGCAAACGATTTAGGTTAATCAACCAATCTTTCTAAACACAAACCTTAACAATCACCCACAAAAAAGCCCGCTTTCGCGGGCTTCATTCAATACAAATTTATTCCTTGGGATCAATCATCACCCATGCGGGATGAAATAGCACCATGCTGATTTTTGTATTTGGCATTTTCACGCAAACGATACGGGCGCTGCGCTGGGCTTGATAATGTCTCGAACGATAATGCGCAAATGGTCATATCTGGGCGTAACGCTAATGGAATTTTCCCTAGATTGTAGAATTCCAATACCACCTGCCCTTTCCAACCTGGGTCGATTCGCCCTGCGGTCACATGCACCATCAAACCCAAACGAGCCAAGCTGGAGCGGCCATCTAACCAACCCACAAGATCGTCAGGGATTTCTACCGACTCAAGAGTGGAACCTAATACCAATTCCCCCGGGTGAATGAATAATGGCTCGTCGTTTTCTAAAACGATTTCTTTGCTCATAACGCGATCGATGTTTTTGTTAAGCTGTTCGCGATCGCCGGATAAGTCTAAAAATGAAACCGAGTTGTTGCTGAATACGCGGAAGCTATTAGATAGACGCAGGTCCACACTGATACCCGAAATAGCGCTCACATCCGGTTGCGGCGTGAGCTTGATTCGATTGTCTTCCATCGCCTGAATGATGTCGCTGTCACTTAAACGCATGCAAAGCCTATAAACTTGGTTACAATTGGTGGGCGATTCTAGCAGAATCTCCCCACACCAGTAATAGGAATTGCCGCTTTATTATGCAGACATGGCTGTCCGAGTACGCCCAGACGCTCATTCATAACCACCACAGGCAGACCATTATTCTGGCTGGCGATCACCACTGGGCATGGCAGCTCATTAACCCTTGGCTATCTCAGTTCGAAACCAATATTTATGTGGGGCAAGGGGAACTCAAACATGCGTACCTTGAATGTGTGAAAGCCAGCAAGCCCAGCACCCTATTGGGCTATGAATCAGACAACGTGGTGTTCGATGCCCACCATGGGTTATTCCCCGACGCCCTCACCGCCATAGCCGGCACCATTAAACCCGGCGGCTTTTTGTTTTTACTTACGCCACCACTGGATGAATGGCCTACGCTTGCCGATGAATTTTCCCAAGGGCGCACCAGCTTGGGCTTTGAAGGTCAGTGCCACAACCAGCACACCATTCAGCGTTTATTAGCCACGGCCAAAAGCCGCAATATTCCTATTTATGAGCAAGGCAAAGACGCCAAGCCGCTGACAATACCAGAGCCAAAACCAGATCCATTAAAAAGCGTAAAAGCACATAATAAATCCACAAAATCGCAACAAAGCGTTTATTTAAGCATATTAAATACCTTTAAAGAGCAAGCCAGCCACGGCATTGATGTGATCACCGCAGATCGTGGTCGCGGCAAATCTCACCTACTGGGCATGTTGGCGGATTCATTCATTAATTCATCAAAAGATAACGGTATAAACTATTACCTGTGCGCACCCAATAAAGCCGCCACACAGAATGTATACAAACACCTTAGCGAGCCCACCAAGCAAGCCTTGAATTTCTTGGCGCCGGAGCGCCTGTTAGAACAAGCCAAACCCCAGGACATCATCTTTGTAGACGAAGCCGCCAGCTTACCCATTCCGCTATTAATGCAGTGGAGCCAGCATTTTCACCGCATGATTTTTGCCAGCACCACCCACGGCTACGAAGGCACAGGCAAGGGCTTTCAAATCCGGTTTTTCCGCCATTTGAATGCGCTGCAAGCCCAAGGCAGCATCCAATGGCAACAACACACACTGGATGAGCCAGTGCGCTACGCACAACACGACCCTGTCGAAACCTGGCTATTTGATGCCTTTTGTTTGGATTGCGAGCCCTCTGCCCTCGCCCTTTCTCAACAGGACATCCAAGCATCTCTACCCACTATCAAAACGCAATTCATTGCACAGCAGGCTTTGATCAATAAACCGGATTTGCTCAAACAGATTTTCGCCTTATTAGTACAAGCCCATTACCAAACTCGTCCCAGTGACTTACGGGATTTACTGGATGCACCGGGCTTAGAGTTATTCATGCAAACCATTGAGCATGACAGCCAAGAACATGTGATCGGCGTGTGTTTAATCAACCTTGAAGGCCCCATTAAAAACTCAGGCAGCGTAAACGGTTTATTGCATGAGGATATTTTCAATGGCTATCGCCGCCCTAAAGGTCATTTAATTCCGCAAGTATTAGCCCATCACATGGGACAAGTGCATGCGTTAGATTTAAAAGCCGCGCGTATTGTGCGTATTGCCACGCTAGAAAATTGCCAGCGCTTAGGGCTCGGCAGCCAGCTATTAGAAGCGGTTAAAGCTCATTGCAAAGCAAACGGGTTGGATTATTTAGGTTCCAGCTATGCCGATACCGATGACGTGCGCCATTTCTGGTTTAAAAATGATTTTCGTTTAGTGCGACAAGGCAACAAATTAGACAAAGCCAGCGGCACGCAATCGGCGTTGGTGCTGTATGGCTTAAGCCCACAAGGTGAAGCACTCGAGCAAAGTGCATTGAACTTTTTTAGTCGCCAAGCGGATTTGATTCCCAGTATCGACAACTTAAAACCATTCGAGAAAACCCTGCTCGCTGCGTTTTTAGAACACAACGGCAGTTATGAAACCGCAAAATCTATC
>JBFEWA010000285.1:0-4472 GCA_041546605.1 Bermanella sp. | reverse complement strand
AGATAAAGTGAAAGACATGGTGGATGATTTATAGGACTTAGTAAAACGTGACTCTTTAAAAACAGTCTAAGGGCTGTTTTTTTGTAACTGGATTTTCCTTAAGAATTGGACTATACATAAGTAGTGCCCCGCGCATCATAATAAAAACAAAAGGAGAACGCCCATGCTTGGATTTCCTTATGCTTTTTTGTTTGCCCTACTCGTAAGTCTTTCTTTCTCATCGCTTGCCAATTCCTTGGACTGTCAAAACCTGTTTGCGGACATTCGTAAGCAAGAGCCTTATTTGGATGATGAATTAAAAGACCTGCAAAGCTTGTGTGAACAGGATGTCAAACACGAAAAAACCGCCTACTGGCAGTGCGTCAACTCACGCATGCAGCAAGGGGCTATGAGTTTTGAGCGTTTCATCTTGTCGGATCAAGTCTGTCACGATCAATCAAATATGGCAGCAACCCCGTGATGGTGTTTTGCTAGATAACCTGTAAGTGTTTTAAACCATTTACAATCAGCTGTACGGTGTCCTGTGGCCCTTCTAACGGCATGAGATGACCGTATTGCTTGTCTTGCACGTACAGTGCATTAGGTTGATGGTTTTGCCAGGTGCGCCAAAGCTTATCGGAGAAAAAGCCATTGGCTGCGCCGCGAATGGCTAAGGTGGGAATATTCCATTGCTTATGGTTGAGCTTTTTTAATTGGCGCATCAAATACGGTGGGTTGGTGTAATTATAAGCTTCCCATTGCTTAGGAAAACGCAGCGTCACGTGGCCGGACTCGGTTTCTTTCACTCCATGGTGTTTAAATGCGCTAAAGGCTTCATCGTTAAATAATTGATAGCCGCGGAATTTTTTCAAATACGCTTCGTAGGTTTCTCTATCGGCCCAGGTGTCTGGTTTGTTAGCGGTGCCGCTCACTAATTTACTGCTGCGAATCACGTTTTTCGGTAACAGGTTGAGCAACAGTCGCAGGTGCCAATTCACCATGGCAGGCTCAATTAATACCAAGGCTTTGAACAAGTCAGGGCGCTTAATGGCGGCGAGCACAGTGCTGCTGGCTCCCATGGAATGGCCAATGGCGATAATGGGTTGGGACAGGTTTGTGTCTAGGTATGCAATGAGATCGTCTGCATAGACTTGCCAGTTTTTGTGGTTAGGCTCCCCTGCATTGGGTCTTGTGGCGCGACCATGCATGGCATGCACATCAAAACTATGGGCAAGCTCATTCAAAAAGGGCAGATACACTTCAGCTGGAAAACCATTGGCGTGATAAAAATGAATGGGCTCCCCAGAGCCTGGGATATGCAATGCAGACATGTTTGGGCTCGTTTAATGTAGTTGAACCTTAGCAGACCATATTCATGTATCTTGCGGAATGATCAAATCTAACAAAGTGATGGTCAAATTAAACAAGCAGGAACATGCAGTTTGCCCTATGTTTGATGGCATATTTACAAAACAATCCACAGCTTAACCTGTGTTTCTGTTAAAATTGCACCAATCTCTTTATTCATAGGTGTTGTGTGAGCCAAGCGAAATTCTCTCAGTTATCCCTTAATCCAAATTTGCTGCAAAATCTGGATGACTTGGGTTATGCCAATATGACACCGATCCAGCAGCAAAGCTTGCCTTTGGTATTGGCTGGTAAAGACGTGATTGCCCAGGGTAAAACTGGTTCAGGTAAGACCGCCGCGTTTTCTTTGGGATTGTTAAATCAATTGGATGTTAAGCGCTTTTATGTGCAGGCGCTGGTGTTGTGCCCGACCCGGGAATTAGCGGATCAGGTGGCCAAAGAAATTCGTAAACTGGCCCGTGCCATTCACAACATTAAAGTATTAACCCTATGTGGGGGCATGCCCTTTGGCCCGCAGATTGGATCATTAGAACACGGCGCTCACATTGTAGTGGGCACCCCCGGGCGTATTGAAGAGCATGTACGCAAGGGCACGTTGAAATTGGAGCGTTTAACTACCCTGGTGTTAGATGAAGCCGATCGCATGTTGGAAATGGGTTTTCAAGATTCCTTAGATGCCATTATTGAGCAAACCCCGAAAGACCGACAAACGCTGTTGTTCAGCGCCACTTATCCAGAACAAATTCAAGCCATTGCGCAACGTGTGATGCAACAACCAGAAATGGTGAAAGTGGAAGGGGGTCAAAACCATTCCAATATCAAACAACACTTTTATAAAGTACAAGACAATAAGCAACGCTTGGTGGCGGTAAAGTTAATCTTGTTAAAACACCAGCCAGAAAGCACCGTGGTGTTTTGCAGCACCAAGCGTGAAACCCAAGAAATTTGCGATGAGTTAGTACAGGCCGGTTTTGCTGCCGTGGCATTGCATGGCGACTTGGAGCAAAAACAACGGGATCAAACTCTGGTGCGTTTTGCCAATAAGAGTGCATCAGTATTAGTGGCCACAGACGTGGCGGCACGAGGATTAGATGTAGACGCCTTGGATTGTGTGATTAATTATCAAATCGCACGGGACCCAGAAGTACACGTGCACAGGGTTGGACGAACCGGTCGCGGTGAAAATAAAGGCCAAGCGTTTACTCTGCATGTGGATAATGAAAGTTACAAAATGGCCGTATTGGCAGAATATTTGGATATACAAATTGAGAACGACATTTTACCGCCGTTTAATTTGCTGGATAAAACCCCGTATAAAGCCAAGATGGTGACTTTACAAATCGATGGCGGGAAAAAACAAAAAGTACGCCCAGGTGATATTGTGGGGGCGCTGACTGGGGATAACGGCATTGCCTTCAAACAAATTGGTAAGATCGATATGTTTGATAACTGGTGCTTCGTGGCGGTGGAGCGTGATGCGGCGAAACCGGCACTTAAGAAAATCAGTGAAGGCAAACTAAAAGGTCGTTCTTTCCGTGTGCGTCGCATTCGCGCTTAGTTTAATTAAATATGCATAGGTGATCATGGAAGATAATCGATCCAGTGAAGAAGCCAAGCTCAAACTTGAGCACGATGCGGCTAAGTTGTTTATGCGCCAGTATGAACAACTCACTGGACACGTTATTCGCCACATCTGGCATAACCGCCCAAAGCGACCAGATGTGTCTTGCATGCTAGATGGGGAACGACTGGATTTAGAAATTGCCCATCTGTATGGCTCATCCCAAGAAGCCATGGATATTTTAAAACAGGGCATTAATGCCAACGTCAAACATCAGCTTGAATTACAAGAAGCCTTCAGTGATACACATGAGCGTTTAATCAATGCGTTAAATGCCATCTTAAAAAACAAAGCTGGTAAAACCTATGACTCCAATCGCGTGTGGTTGGTGATTCGCAATGCGCACCCTGCGTGGGATCGCGAACAAGTGCTGAATGCCATGAGTGAAATACAAATCCCCGAAGGATATCAGTTTGATCAAATTTGGCTGGTGGCGGATTTTATGGGTAAAAGCGGAATTGTGCGTCTCACTTAGGGTGCTGCACAATTACCGCTCATCTCGAAACTTACTGATCTGACTTTCCTTGCCTTTCCATTTTTCTCTCCAGCCACTTAAACACCCTTTTTTAAAGCGAAACGTGCGCGAGACATGTTCACTGGTATAGTGCCAAGTTTCTTTATTGTTAGAGCTGGTAATGTCGTGGGGTTTGCCAAGGCGCGCTTTGATGTGCTCTGGGGTGAGACCTTTTTTGTATTGATCCTTTACCCGTAAGTTACGTAATTCACTGGAAGAAAAGAAAGGGCAGGAGTGCTCTTGGTTTTTTTTCGCAGTTTCGGTTTTTGACTGCGTGCTAGAGATTGGTTGAATGGTTTTATAAGGCGTCATGACGGATTTAGGCTGAAACGTCTGGCCTTGATGGGGGCAGGGCTGGTCGGTGAACCGAACTTGGCCAGATTCGTTTTCGCAACGATATAAGTCACTGAATGCGTAAGTTGTATGAAAAATAAAGAGGGTAAATAGCAATAGTTTAAGCATGGCCATTCCTTGGCATTGAAAACCTTAGCCTATTTACTTGTTTTGAATATTTAAAGCGGGAAATAAAAACGAAGGGATAAAACCCTACTTTTTTCTCAGGTGTAAGGCGTAGAAAGAAAGGCAGGTTAAACCGAAGGCAATAAAAAAGCCGAGTACCTCAAGAGATAATCGGCTTTTTGTATGCGTTATAAAGTTTTACAACGCTTTAATGGCGTCTAACTGCTCAGACAATTTCGCTGCGGCATCTTCGAATTCAGCCAATTTGGCTTTTTCTTTTTCGATAACATCCGCAGGGGCCTTGTCAGTGAACTTAGGATTGTTCAGCTTGCCAGCCACACGATCCAATTCTTTCTGATTTTTCTCTAGTGCTTTTTCGAGACGCGAAATTTCAGCCGCGGCATCAATATTGCCGGCCATTGGGATGAGCACTTCCATTTTGCCAACTAGTGCCGTAGACGCTAGCGGTGCTTTGTCCCCTGCATTTAACCAAGTGATGTCTTCTAGTTTGGCCATGGCTTTTAGGAAGTT
>JBFEWA010000314.1:0-3984 GCA_041546605.1 Bermanella sp. | reverse complement strand
AGTCCGCCAAGCGCACCATAGGTGCTGAACGTGATGCGGTAAACGCCATGCTGGACAAGCTAGATGACAGCGCTTTCGTGACTGCCTGCGAGCTTATGCTCAACTGCAAAGGCCGTATTGTGGTCACCGGCATGGGAAAATCCGGTCATATAGGTAACAAAATTGCCGCCACCCTTGCCAGTACCGGCAGCCCAAGCTTTTTCGTGCACCCAGGGGAAGCCGCCCATGGGGACATGGGTATGATCACGCAAGATGACGTGGTGATTGCCTTATCCAACTCGGGTGAATCCTCCGAAGTCACCACCCTTATCCCATTAATCAAACGCTTGCATGTGCCTCTTATTTCCATGACAGGTAATGATCACTCTACCCTAGCTCAAGCGGCAGACAGCCACTTAAACGTAGGGGTAGACAAAGAAGCCTGCCCGTTGGATCTGGCCCCAACGTCCAGCACCACAGTGGCTTTAGTCATGGGTGATGCCTTGGCTATTTCGTTACTCGAAGCCAGAGGCTTCACCGCCGAACAATTCGCCTTTAGTCACCCTGGGGGCAGTCTCGGCCGCCGTTTACTGCTTAAAGTGAAAACCATCATGCATGCAGGGGATCAAATCCCCCAAGTGCAGCTGGGCACCCCAATCAAAGAAGCCTTACTAGAAATGACACAAAAAGGCTTGGGCATGACCACCGTTCTGAATGAAGACGGTTCACTGGCGGGTATCTTCACCGATGGGGATTTACGTCGTGCACTGGATAAAGATGTGGATTTCCACACCACCACCATTGAACAAGTCATGACGCAAAACTGCAGCACCATTGACCCGGAAAAACTGGCCGCCGAAGCCCTTCAGGTCATGGAAGAGAAAAAAATTAACGCTCTTGTGGCCATGGAACTTGGGCAAGTGGTGGGCGTCATCAACATGCATGATCTGCTTAGAGCCGGGGTCATTTAATGCGCAAGCGTTATATCCTCACCATAGTGACGGCCTTTGCCGTCGCCGCTTATATGTCACTGGATGACCAGCAAACCACGGTAACTGACGTGCCGCAGGATTTGATCGATCAAGAACCGGATTACATCATTCACGGTTTAAGCGCCGAGAGCTTCTCCGATGACGGACTACTGAGCCAACAAATCAATGCCGTGAGCGCCAGCCATTATCCAGCAGATGACATCACCCTTCTGGACAAACCCGCCCTGATTCTTTACGAAGCAGGTCTACCAAGATGGGGGGTGCGCAGTGAAAGTGGTCGCTTACTTAAGCAAAATAACATCGCCTTAAGTGGCGATGTCATCATTGTGCCTCTGCATGAATCCGGTGGCGACTTCAGCCTCACCACCCCCAGTTTACATATAGACTTAGCAAGCCAAATGGCCGACACTGATGATAAGGTTGTCATCGAAAGTGATAGCAGTGAATTGCTTGCCACAGGCATGACCATATTCTTAGATAAACAATTGGTAACGTTTAAATCCCAGGTACGAGGACGTCATGATCCCAAAGCTCAATAGTTGCCTATTATGCTTAAGCGTACTCATCAGCAGTGCAAGCTGGGGGTTACCTGATGACAGCGAACAAGAAATTCATATTGCCAGCGATACCGCCTCGTTAGATAAATTAAAAGGGGAAATCATTTATTCTGGCAATGTCACTATGCAGCAAGGTTCACTGAATATTCGCGCACAAAAAGTCACCATTATTCGCAGTGCACAAGGCCTTGAACGCATCATCGCAGAGGGCACACCCGCTCACTATGAGCAAACCTTAAGCGAGAAAGACGGCAAAACCCTCGCATATGGTGAAACCATTATTTACAACACTCAGATCAAACAACTCACCTTGCTGAATAATGCGGGCTTGGAAAAACAAGGCAATTTATTTTCCGGGGACAAAATTGTTTATCTGATTAACGAACAAAAAGTAAAAGCTGAAAGTCCTGAACAACAAAACCGTATCCGTATGGTGATTCAGCCCCAAAAGGATAAGGAATCCTAACGCAATGGCAATATTGCAAGCTCAAAATTTGGCCAAAAGTTATGGCCCGCGACAAGTGGTAAAAGACGTTTCCATGTCCATCGAAAGCGGACAAATCGTTGGATTATTAGGCCCCAACGGTGCCGGTAAAACCACCTGTTTTTACATGATTGTCAACCTTGTTACCTCAGATAAAGGCCGCGTGCTGATTGATGATAAAGACATTACCGACTTACCCATGCACGGGCGTGCACAAAAAGGCATAGGCTATTTGCCACAAGAAGCCAGCATTTTTCGCAAACTCACTGTGGCCAACAACATCATGGCCATATTAGAAACTCGCCCAGAATTGAGCCATACTGAACGCAAAGAAAAACTAGAAAGCTTGCTGGATGAGTTTCATATTCAACACATCCGCGACAGCTTAGGCATGGCACTATCAGGCGGTGAAAGACGTCGCGTCGAAATCGCCCGCGCCTTAGCCGCTGAGCCTTCGTTTATTTTATTGGATGAGCCGTTTGCAGGTGTTGACCCCATCTCAGTGGGTGATATAAAAAGCATTGTGAAACAGCTAAAAAAACGTGGACTGGGTGTTTTGATTACCGATCACAACGTACGTGAAACCCTCGATATTTGTGAAAAAGCCTATATCGTAGGTAACGGTCACATCATTGCCGAAGGCTCTGCTGACGATGTGCTGTCAAATCAACAAGTGAAAGATATTTATTTAGGTGATGACTTTAAGTTGTAATCTTGTATATTCAAGACAACGAGTCAACGTGCTATGGGATTAAGCAGTAATATATGAAAGCGTCGCTCCAACTTAAAATGGGTCAACAGCTGACCATGACTCCTCAGCTGCAACAGGCCATCCGTTTACTACAGCTTTCTACTCTCGATTTACAACAAGAAATCCAAACTGCGTTGGATTCCAACCCTCTGCTTGATGTAGACGAAGATTTCGACAACGAACCCAGTCAAGACATCAATTCCCAACGGGAAGATACAAGCGACATCAAAAGCAGTGACGACAATCAATCTGACGAACCCACCGCCGCAGATGATTGGAGCGAAAACATCCCTGACGAATTATCCACAGACAGCGAATGGGATGACACCTGGCAAGCATCCGCTGCACCGACATCCATGTCAGAAAGCCATTCCGGCTCAGCCTCTGGCGATGACTACGACATGGACAGCCGCAACGGCAGCACAGATGATTTACAAGACCACTTGTTGTGGCAGCTCAATTTAACCCCCATGTCGGATAACGACCACCTCATTGCCATCAATATCATTGAAGGCGTCGATGACGATGGTTACCTAAAAGTAGAGCTTGAAGACATCGTCTCTTCCCTTGATCCTGAATTAGAAATCGAACTGGATGAAGTGGAAGCCGTACTGCACCTTTTACAGCAATTTGAACCCAGTGGCGTGTGCGCGCGTAACCTCCAAGAGTGCCTATCTCTGCAGCTACGCCAATTACCTAAGGAAACCCCTTGGTTGCCACTGGCGCAAACCTTAATTGATGAACACATAGAATTACTCGGCTCTAAAGATTACGCCGCATTAATGCGTAAACTGAAAGTCAAAGAAGAAGAGCTCAAAGTGGTGATCCGCGGCATACAAGAGCTTAATCCACGCCCCGGCTCGCAAATTGATCCACAAACCAGCGAATATGTGATTCCTGACGTGATGGTGCGTAAAATTAAAGGGGAATGGCGTGTGGAACTCAACCCTGAGATTGCGCCAAAACTGCGCATCAACGACCACTATGCGTCTATGGTGAAGCGTGCGGACAGCAGCGCAGACAACAATTTCATCAAAGATCACCTACAAGAAGCACGTTGGTTCTTAAAAAGCTTACAAAGCCGTAATGAGACCCTGCTAAAAGTAGCCATGAAGATTGTGGAATACCAACAAGACTTCCTAGAGCAAGGGGATGAAGCCATGAAACCCCTTGTTTTACACGACATTGCCGAGGCCGTGGGCATGCATGAGTCCACCATTT
>JBFEWA010000359.1:0-3282 GCA_041546605.1 Bermanella sp. | reverse complement strand
GCAGTATTGGTGGATGGTACCACCACCTTTATTGAGTACAGTGAATTGGCCAATACAACCCCTGTAACAGAAGACACCTCTGGCCTTCCTGTTACAGAAACCTACCCTGCGTTAATCCTAGATGAACTTCATGATCTTAAGCTGGTGTTTGATGGCACCAATGCCAAAGTATTTGAAGCCAGTACGGAAGAATTTAGCTTTGCTTGTACGAATCCAACCAGTCATGGTCAAACCCCTGAATTGGTGGTGGTAAGTTGTGATCAAGGTGCGATGTCTTTGTTAGTGGAAGAAGACGGCGGTGTGCATACGTTTGAATCGGCATCGCTTACCTTGGATGGTACTGCTTCAAATTACATCTGGCGCGCTCAAGGCCATGTGATTGCCGGGTTTGTGCCGAACACTACGAGCTATGCCATTGTTGAGCATGACGAAACGCAAGGCGTTGTGGTGGTAAAAGGCAGTGATACAGGCACATATGCTTTTTCTGAAAACATTTGTGCTTTGCAGCTTGATACCACAGATGGTGACATTCTAGCGATGGCAGCAGGGGGTAAATTCGTTGCGTTAGATCATGAAGGTGGCGCGCTCAATAACATTACACTCGATGAATCGGCAGGATCCAGCTGTGGAGATTTTGTTATGGCCAGTGCCGCAAAAGGGGTTGTGGTGTTGGATAATAATGCGCAAAAAGGTTATGGCATTGATGTTGATGATCCAGTAACAGGCTATCACGTACATGAGCGTTTTGATCTGAGCGTAAGCGATGTAGCGAGCATGGTGATTTTCCATGAGATTGGAGAAGATGAAACCCATGCGCATTAATTCTTTGCTTTATCTATCGACCAGCCTTGTGCTGGTCGTGTCTCCCGTTTCCATCGCCGACGAAGTGACGTTGGATAAGGTGCAGGTATCGGCGTCGGGTCAGTTGCTTGATGACGTGGCGCAGCCGGTGCGAGTGTTCAATCAAGAAGACATGCAGCAACACAATGGCGATACCCTAGGTGAGTTGTTATCTAACTTGCCTGGTATCTCTAATGCCAGTTTTGGTGCCGGTGTTGGGCGCCCAGTGATTCGTGGCTTAAGTGGTAATCGGGTGAAGATGGCCGTTAATGGTACCGACAGTGCAGACGTGTCGGCCATGAGCAGTGATCATGCCTCCATGGTGAATGCCGCGAACGCCGAACAGGTGGAAGTCATCTACGGTCCTAACACGTTGCGTTTTGGCAGTGGTGCTATGGGCGGCGTGATTAATATGGCGGATTCTCGCTTTCATGAAATGCCTATGCAAGGCACGCAAGCCCGCGTGCAATCGTCGGTTAGCAGTGCCAACGCGGCCACCAACGTGAATGCCAGTTTAGATTCGGGGTTTGGTCAATGGGTGATGCATGTGGATGGCTTTACGCGTACCAGTGAAAACTTTACCGATGGCAATGGCAATGAGGTGTATAACACAGCAACCGATAGCCAGGGCATGAATGTGGGGGTGAATTATATTCAGTCAAACGGTCATGCTCACGGTGTGGCGGTGTCGCTGTTGAATTATGAGTATGGTGTGCCAAACCCAGATAATGAAGGGGCTTCTTTAGATCCAAACCAGCTTCGCTTAGATGGACAAAGCATCCTCTACTCACCTTTTGAAGGCATTGAGCAAATCAAATCTCAGCTTACGCACATTGATTATGAGCATGGGGAGAATCATGATGGAAGTATTGTGGGGTTATTTGATAAAACCTCCACTGAGTTAAAGTCGACCCTGAGCTTATTTGATCTTGGCGGCTGGCGAACCGACTTGGGTGTGCAGTTATCGTTTCAAGATTTGGCTGTGTGCCATGACGATGGTGGCGATTGCTCCAGCATTCCCGATTACAGTGATTTAACTTGGGATGGCACCCAAGGAGCTAATTTATCAAATACTCAAGTAAATGGAGACTTTTTGGCTCATGATAATCCAATGCCATTAACCCAAACCCAAGACTTGGGTGTGTTTTGGGTGATGGAACGAGATTGGGCTAATGGCCTGTTGGAATTTGGTGTGCGTTTTGATCAACGCACGATTACCGCTGATCCGGTTTCCATTCGTCCTTCTTATCGTCAGCAAGCCTCTTATTACGATGATAAAACGTTTGATTCAGCGACCATCAGTGCCGCCATGACGTGGCGTTTTGATGCACAAAAAGTCGGTGTGAGTGTATCCCGTTCACAGCGTGCGCCAAGCGCCGAGGAGTTGTACTGGAATGGAGATCATCACGCGACGTTTAGCTTTCAGTTGGATAATCCAGACTTAGACGTGGAAACTGCTTATAGTTTGGATGTGACCTGGACGTATGAGCAAGCGGACTATCAGATTCAAAGCGCGGTTTATTACTACGAATTTGATGGTTATATCTATAACGATTTAATTAGCACGTCAGGTGGTTTCCATGGCAATCCTGTGTATCGCAACGAACAAAAAGATGCGTGGCTCAGTGGTGCAGAATGGCAGTTGGATTATAACTTGAATTCACAGTGGCAATGGTTTGTACGTGGTGATGTGGTGAAAGCTCAGTTGAAGCAAGGTGAGAATAAAAACTTACCGCGCACACCACCACTGACGGCCAGTACTGGGGTGAAGTGGATGTTTAACCAATGGCAAGTGAACTCTGAGGTGAAGCATTACGCCAAGCAATCGGATGTGGCTGTAAACGAAAGCGTGACGGATGCTTACTCGGTTGTGAATGTGTATGGCAGTTATTCACAAACGCTAGGTGCTTCCACATTAGAGTTTTACGTGAAGGCCCATAACTTAACCGATGAGTTGGGTCGCAATCATGTGAGTTACTTAAAAGAGTTCAGTCCTGTTATGGGGCGAAACCTGACTCTGGGTGCCACGTATCAGTTTTAACTTAGCTTAAAACAGAAAAAGCCCATGATGTGTTTAGCATCATGGGCTTTTTTGTATGTGTTTACGCTTAACTGGCTTTAGGCAGTTGTGCGCTGATGTGTTCCACTTGGCGCTCGATCAAAGCTTGGTAGTTAGGTAACAAGTGACTTACCCAGTAACTCACCACAGGTTCAGTTTGATTCACATGCAACAGGTTGTGATGTTTATTTAAGCTTAATTGGCTGGTGAGCTGACCTTGTTCCACGCACGCTTTGCTAACTAATAATTCATTGGCTTCACTGTGTTCACATAACAATGCAGCACCGTGACAGGCTTCGCGGTCGTTGTTCATGGCTAACCACGGATAGGCATCCACTTGTGCAGTGTTAGGGAAGCGGCGTGTTTTAATCTCACCACAGTGC
>JBFEWA010000403.1:0-2728 GCA_041546605.1 Bermanella sp. | reverse complement strand
GCATGCCAGCAAACAAAAAGGCCGCGGCTTGGATTTAGACCAGCTTCGACAATACCTACCCGGTGACGACATTCGCACCATTGATTGGCGTGTCACTGCCCGTACGCAATCCCCTCACACTCGCGTGTATAAAGAAGAACGCGAACGTCCGGTGGTGATTGTATGCGATCAACGCACGCCCATGTTTTTTGGCTCGCAACGCAGTTTTAAATCGGTAGTGGCCGCCCAATGTGCCGCCATTATTGCTTGGGCCGCATTGGGTCATGGTGATCGCGTGGGCGCGCTAGTATTAGGCGATCAAAGCGAACAAGATTTTCGCCCCAAACAACGCTCGCAACACGTGCTGCAAATCTTACAAGCCATCAATGCCTTTAATCATAAATTGCAGCAACACCAAACGGTTAAAAACAGTTTGGGCGATTGCTTGAGAAAATTACATCAAGGGGTGAAACCCGGCACCAGCATTTACATTATCAGTGACTTTTTTGATTTAGGGCCAAACGATAAAGCGGCTCTATTTAATTTAAAGCGCCACAACCATGTGGTGGCGTTACAGGTATACGATGCCTTAGAGCGCACCATGCCACCTCCTGGTATGTACGCCGTAACAGATGGGTTAAACGAAGGTTTTCTAGATACGCAAAGTCGCCAATCGCAACACGCCTATCAAGAAGCCATTAGTGTGTTTCAAAGTGGCATCGAACAAACGTTTAAGCAACTCGCTATCGCCCACCATCAAGTGAACGCATCCGACATTCCGTATATGGCGTTAAAAATTGCACTAGAACAAAGGGGGCACGCATGAACCCCCTTGATCAACTAAAAGACATTCATCTGCCCGCCGCAGTAGGATTTTGGCCTCCTGCCCTTATTTGGTGGGTCTTACTTTTCGCTCTTTTTGTAGTGATAGGTTTGTGCATTTGGTTTTATAAACGCCAAGCTTGGCGTCGCCAAGCAAAACAGGCTTTAGCCGCTATTGATTGGCAACAACCACAACAGGCTTATCGCGATGCCAATAAATTACTAAAACGCATTTGTTTACAAAAAATCTCTAACCAATGCACGCAATTAAGCGGTGAAGACTGGCTGCATTATTTAGATCATCAAGTTAAGCACCCTATTTTTATGCCCAAGCTCAGACCGTTTGCGCACATATTAGACGAGCCAAATATTCATTTAGATAACGACGCGTTAAAACATGCCATCGACACTTGGATAAGGAAAGTAAAATGCTGAGTCTCAGTTGGCCTTGGTTATTACTAGCATTACCCTTGCCCGTTTTGGTGTACTACCTGTTACCGGCTCAAGCGCAAAAACAGAGCCAGGTGTTTGCACCGAGCTTAATGATGCTGGCAGAAAAAAAACAATCCGCCGCCGCGCAAACCAGCAAGCTGGCATTAGTATTACTAAGCTTGGCGTGGATCTGTTTAGTACTCGCTGCCACCCGCCCAGTATATGTCGGTGAACCCCAAGCCATTACCGAAACCGACCGCAACATGATGTTGGCCGTGGATATTTCCGGCAGTATGGCCGAAGAAGACATGGCGGTACGGGGTCGTCTCATCAATCGCTTGCAAGCCGTCAAAGCCGTACTCACAGACTTTATCGCCAAACGTAAAGGAGATCGCTTAGGGCTGATTTTGTTTGGTTCCAAAGCGTATATCCAAACCCCACTCACATTTGATTTAGCCACATTAGAGCAATTATTAAACGAAGCCGCCCTGGGGCTGGCCGGAAAACAAACCGCCATTGGTGATGCCATTGGTTTAGGGGTTAAGCGTTTACAGTCTTTACCTGAATCTAACCGGGTTTTAATTTTGCTAACCGATGGTCAAAACACCGCAGGTGAAATTGATCCGTTACAAGCAGCCAAACTGGCTAGCCAAGCCGGTGTGAAAATTTACACCATAGGTATTGGTGCCGACGAATTGGTCGTGCAAGGCTTCTTTGGCCCAAGACGCATCAACCCAAGCCGAGATTTAGATGAAAAAACCCTCACCGAAATCGCCAACAACACAGGCGGCAAATATTTCCGTGCGCGCAATTTAGAAGAACTTGATCAAATCTACTCGTTACTGGATGACTTAGAAGAAATAGAAGTGGAACAACAAGTGATTCGCCCTGAGAAATCCTTATTCCATTACCCACTGGCCCTTGCCCTATTATTGGCATCGCTCTTGTTCATTGTGCAACAAGGCTGGCTCAACGGAATGACAAATGTTGTTTTAACGCGTAACAAGGAGAAAGAAAATGTCTGACTTTCACTTTTTACGACCCGAATTTATTTTACTTATCTTACCTTTAGCGGCTTTGTTTTTCTTAAAACAAATTAAACCGTTAAAAGCGGGCAATTGGCAGAATGTGATTTCGCCGAAACTTCAGCAATACATGCTCATTCAAAACGCACCCAGTGGCGCCATCAAGGTGATTAACATTGCATTTTGGTTGAGCGCATTACTCGCCATTCTCGCCCTAGCTGGGCCTAGTTGGCAAAAACAGAGTAGCCATGTGTATCACTCAAACCAAGGATTAGTGATCGCGTTGGATTTATCTCTCTCCATGACGGCGCAAGATACGAATCCGTCCCGCTTGCAACGGGCGAAATTTAAGATCATGGATGTATTGGATTCACAAAAAGGCAAGAACATCGGACTTGTGGCCTATGCTGGTGATGCCCATGTTGTCAGCCCTCTCACCCAAGACATCAACACCATTAAATCCATGTTGC
>JBFEWA010000488.1:0-1716 GCA_041546605.1 Bermanella sp. | reverse complement strand
TACTACAGCCCAGAGGTAAATCCTGCTATTATCCGCCGCTATTCTATTTAAACGATTTACACTGAGAACTCAGCTTATGTCTACCCGTCGGATCCTTGTAACCAGCGCCCTACCTTATGCCAATGGCCCTATCCATCTTGGCCATATGCTGGAATACATCCAAACCGATATCTGGGTGCGCTTCCAGCAATCCCGTGGTAACGAATGTCATTATGTGTGTGCTGACGATGCTCACGGTACCGCCATTATGCTGCGCGCAGAGAAAATGGGCGTTACCCCAGAAGAACAAATCGCCGCGGTACAAGCAGACCACGAAAAAGACTTTGCTGATTTTTTAATCAAGTTCGACAACTATGGTTCCACCCACAGCGAAGAAAACCGTGAAATCTCCAGCCTTATCTACAACAAGCTACACGAGAATGGCCACATTGCGGTGCGCGGCATTAAGCAATTGTTCGATCCTGAAAAAGAAATGTTCCTTGCGGATCGCTATGTGAAAGGCGAATGCCCTAAGTGTGGTACAGCGGATCAATACGGCGATAACTGTGAAAGCTGTGGCGCCACTTATAACGCCTCTGAATTAAAGAATCCTAAATCGGTTATGTCCGGTGCGACGCCAGTTGAAAAAGAGTCGGAGCATTACTTTTTCAAACTGCCTGAATTCCAAGGTTTCTTAAAAGAATGGACCCGCTCTGGCACTCTGCAAAACGAAGTCGCCAACAAGCTAGCTGAATGGTTAGACAGCGGCTTACAAGAATGGGACATCAGCCGTGATGCACCGTACTTTGGTTTTGAAATTCCAAATGCACCCGGCAAATATTTTTACGTTTGGCTAGACGCGCCGATTGGCTACATGGCCAGCTTTAAGCAATTATGTGATCGCAGCGATTTATCCTTCGATGACTTCTGGAAGCCTGGCAATGACACTGAGGTGTACCACTTCATTGGTAAAGACATCATCAACTTCCACGCGTTGTTCTGGCCATCCATGCTGCACAGTGCTGGCTTCCGTACACCAAGTGCGGTTTGGGCACACGGCTACGTAACCGTGAACGGCGCGAAGATGTCCAAATCTCGCGGCACATTTATTAAAGCCCGTACATATTTAAACCAACTAGATCCAGAATATTTGCGTTATTACTATGCAGCTAAATTAAACAACCGCGTGGATGATTTCGATTTAAATCTAGACGACTTCACCCAACGCGTGAACTCTGACTTGATTGGTAAAGTGATCAACATCGCCTCTCGTTGTGCAGGCTTTGTTAAAAAAGCAGGCGACAAGTTAGCCAACGAATTGCCCGATGCCCACATTCTTGAAGAAGCCGTGGCCAAAGGCGATATCATTGCGCAATATTTTGAAGACCGTGAGTACGGCAAAGCCATCCGTGAAATCATCGCTCTTGCGGATACCGCCAACGAATACATTCACGAAAAAGAACCTTGGGCCCTTGCAAAGCAAGAAGGCAAAGAAGCCGAGGTGCTTGGCATTTGCTCGCTAGGTATTAACTTGTTCCGTCAATTAGTGACTTACCTAACCCCTGTTCTACCAAACATGAGCACCAGCGTTGCCGCATTCTTAAATGTTGAAAACCTAAACTGGGATGCACGCACCACGCCATTGTTAGATCACGAAATCAACAAATTCAAAGCATTAATGAACCGTATCGAAAAAGAAAAAGTCGATGCCATTGTTGAAGCCGAAAAGGCCGACGC
>JBFEWA010000398.1:0-2769 GCA_041546605.1 Bermanella sp. | reverse complement strand
GGTACCGCGGATCAAAAAGAATCCTTTCAAATCACACTGCCTCATATGGACAATCTTTGGCCTTTACAAACCGTAGTACCGGAATTTCAGCGTACAGTACTGGAATTTGAATACAAAGCATGGCAACTAGGCATGCAAATTCTTTCTTGTTTTGCTGACAAACTGGGATTTGAGCGAGATTTCTTTCATCATGCCCATGATCGTTCTTCTGAGGAATATCAAAGCACCTTACGTCTATTGCATTATTTACCGCTACAAGGCAATGAAGAAGCACCTGAAGGTATTTGGCGTGCAGGGGCTCACACAGATTTTGATTGCCTAACCATGGTCTTTCAAAAGGAAGGTCAAGGGGGCTTACAAGTATGCCCAGGTAAAGACGCGCAAAAAGCGCAAGTTTGGAGCAGTGTGATTCCCAAAGATGATCTCATCACTTGCAATATTGGCGACATGCTCATGCGCTGGAGTGATGATCAATTAAAGTCCACTTTGCACCGAGTGTGTATGCCTAAACCAGAAGAGTATCGTGGCCCCCGTTATTCCATGGCATATTTTTGCCAGGCGAATAAAGACGTCATGATTCAAGGGCCAAAGAAAAAATACCCTGCCATTTCTGCTAGGGACTACTTAACCCAAAGAATTAACGCCAATTTTGCGTAAGCAAAAAAAACGCCCTTGCGGGCGTTTTTTTTTATTTCACGATCTCATTTATGACCACATTGACCGATTCACTCTGACTGCTAATCACAGCACTCATACCTTGAATGTCACCGGCTTGAGCATTACCCACACCACCTTTACTGATGCGCGCCGTGATCACCACATTTTCGTACTGACTTAAACGCAAGGCTGGCATCATGGCCATGGAATCATCCAACACAACCGTAATAGGCCATTCAGTTACCGTTAAACGCTGTACAGCCAACGGCATAGGCGGTCCCTGCTCCGCTTTCGCTAATACGAACACATCCGCCGACTCAGGTACCTGTTGTTTAATACTATCTGCCACATCCACCGTCACTGAAATCACAGCAGGCTGAATGGCCTTTTGTTTGTCTTCGATGGCTTTGCGCTCTGCTGGTGTCATTTTTTCCAGCGCTTTATTAATCCCGCCTTGAATGGCCGCCGCATTGGGATTACTTACCGGCATCATATTCACTAAACGCTGCCAATAATTCACCGCATCCACATAGCGACCGCTGTCATAAGAAGCCACACCTAATAGTCCCAGTGATGTTTCATCGTTTGGATTAATAGCCAACACATCTTTCAATAAGGATTCAGTAGCAGCATCCAAGCGACGATCATTGGCAAAGAATTGAGCTTGCGCTAATTGCGCCATGGCCACCGCTTGATCTTGCTTGGCATCAATAGGCAATAATTGCAAAGCTTGAGTGAAGCCTACAACCGCTTGATCAAAGTTGCCCATATCAAAATTCAAACGACCATACAGGTACCACATCTCAATATCTTCTGGGGTTTGCTGGGTTTGTACTTGTAAGCGCTCAATCAGCTCGCTGGCATCTTCACGGGTGAAACCCGCTTGATTACTGGCTTGCAGCATCTGCGTAATGGCTAGTTCGTTTTCGGCACCCAATTTTACATATAGGCCGATACTCACCACCAATAAAATCACAACAGAGGGAATAAAAATCCAGTTGCCTGTTTTATTGGATTGCACTTGAGTGGTTTCCTCTGTGTCCACCAATAGGTTCAAGTTAATTTCTTTACTCAAACTATCAAACTCAGCTTGCTCAATGCGTCCGCTTTCTAAATCGTTTTTTAAATCTTCCAGTTGCGATTTATAAATCACCACATTACTGGCTTGTCGCTTTAACTCGCTGCCACGTAAAGACATGAACAAAGGCATGCACAAAAAGCCCAAAGCAATGACCAATAAAAAGGCGAAGCCTAACCATAATTCAAACATGGTCATCCCCTTTTTCTTGACCTAATAATGCATCTAAACGCTTTTGTTGCTCTTCGGTAAGTTCAACCACTTGTTCGGCATTCTGTTTACGTTTACGAATCACCAATATCAAACAGGCGATAGCGATTAATAACACCACCACAGGGCCAAACCATAATACATAGGTCATGGCACTCATTTGCGGGCGATACAATACAAATTCACCGTAGCGATTCACCATGAAATCAATGATTTCTTCAGCGTTTTGTCCTGACTTTACTTGCTGGTAAAGCTCACGACGAAGATCACCTGCAATCATGGCGTTACTATCGGCTAAGTTTTGGTTTTGACATTTAGGGCAACGCAGCTCTTCAGCTAATTGTTGAAACAACTGAGCGCGGGTTTGATTTTGCTGCTCATCCCCTTCGTTAAATTGATACTCATGACCATCCACAATGGCCAAGGTTGCTTGGCTTAATAAAAAACATACGACAAATACAAGACGTTTCATGGTTGCACCGCCTGTTTAGATTCATCCACTAAGCCTGACCAAATTTTTTCTAAGGGTGCCCAATTACCCTGTGTAATAGGCCCTTGATGCTTATAACGAATGACGCCATTAGCATCCACAAAAAATGTTTCTGGTGCGCCGGTTACACCCAAGTCCATGGACAATACGCCGTCTTCATCATCCACAGAATAAATATAGGGATTACCAAGATCGTTCAACCATTTGTGGGCCGCATCGTTTTCATCTTTATAGTTCACACCAATTATGCGTACGCCTTGCTCGGCCAACTTCACTAAAAACGGGTGCTCAACCTTACAGCTAATACACCAAGTTCCCCATACGTTGACCAAGT
>JBFEWA010000137.1:0-7623 GCA_041546605.1 Bermanella sp. | reverse complement strand
CGTTGTTTACAATGAAATGAAGGGGGCCATGAGCAGTGTAACCAGTCAACTTTGGCAGGCGTTTAGTAAATACCTATATCCTACGAACACCTATCACTTCAATAGTGGAGGCGACCCAGAAACCATCCTTGATTTAACCTATGAGGATTTAAAGTCATTTTATAAAGAGCACTACCATCCAAGTAATGCGATATTTATGACTTATGGGGATATTAGTGCCGATGAACATCATGAAAAATTTGATGAATATCTTGATCAGTTTGAAGTTCACTCTAAGAAAATCGAAGTAGAGGACGAAAAACGCTATTACGCACCAGTTCGTGTAGAAGAACACTATGGCCATAATGAGCTGGAAAATAAAACTCATCATGTTATGGGGTGGCTTTTAGGTCATAGCAGTAACCTTGAAGAGCAGCTTGAAGCCCATTTTCTTTCAAATTTATTGCTAGAAAACAGCAGCTCTCCACTACGATTAGCGCTTGAAACAACCGATCTTGCATCTTCCCCAAGCCCATTATGCGGCCTAGAGGATTCAAACAAAGAGATGGCATTTGTTTGTGGCGTTGAAGGCAGTAGCGAAGAAAACAAAGAACAGGTTGAAGAGCTGATTTTAAATACGCTTAAAGCCGTAGCTGAAAAGGGTGTTGAACAAGAACAAATTGAGTCTGTTTTGCATCAGCTTGAGCTTAGCCAAAGGGAAGTAGGGGGAGACGGATACCCTTATGGACTACAAATCATCTTGTCGGCCATTTCTGCTTGTACGCACTATAGTGACCCAGTGGAATTGCTGGACCTTGATCCTGCTCTTGATAAATTACGAGAAAAAGCAAAGCAACCAACCTTTATCAAAGATTTGATAGAGCGCTACCTACTTAATAACCCCCATCGCGTAACGTTAACATTTAAACCAGATGCAGAATTAGATGAAAGAAAAATCCAAGCTGAGAAGAGCAAACTTGAAGCAATCAAGCAGTCACTTAGCGACGAGCAAATAAAAGAAATTATCACTCAAGGTGAGGCACTTAAAGCTCGCCAGCTGACAAAAGATGATGAATCCATTTTACCTAAAGTGGGGTTGTCTGATGTGGCGGATTATTTGACCATTCCAGATGGAGAAGTAATTAATCAAAACAACCTGCATATTACGAGCTTTGAGCAAGGCACAAACGGACTTACATACCATCAGGTTATTTTAGATCTACCCAAACTGAATCAAGAAGAGCTGGCATTATTACCACTATTATTAAATTATCTTACTGAGGTAGGTGTAGGTGAGGAGTCCTATCTTGAAACTCAGCATAGACAGTCTTTATTGGTGGGTGGTATTTCCGCATTTTCGAATATCCGCACGGACTTAAAAGACCCTAGCCAGGCTTTAGGTTATTGGGTGTTATCGGGCAAAGCTCTAGCTAGGAATCATGTTCAGTTTTATCAGCTAATGCAGGATACACTCTATAAGGCTGATTTTAGTGATGCCAAGCGAATTTCTGATCTTATTTCACAGTCTTTGAGTCGCAAGGAGCAGTCTGTGAGCGGTAATGGTCATGGACTGGCTATGAATATTGCTGCTTCTGGTTTTTCTCCTGTTTCACAGCTTGCATACAAAACCACTGGTTTGCCTGCTTTATTGCGCATTCGAGAATTAAATAAAACTAAAGACAAGTCTGAATTAGTATCTCAATTTAGTTCTCTTTACGAAAAAATTACTAAAGTAAACCCTAAACATCTATTAATTAGCGATGGCGCGAACTTAAAAGACGCAGTGAGTGCACTTGAAGCTAGTTGGAGTTCACCGACTAGCTCTGACATCGAGCATTTCGGATTAGACTTTGCAGTTAGTACAGTTAAAGAAGCTTGGGTTGCACCGACACAAACAAACTTCTGTGCAAAAGCCTACCCAACTGTTTGTGCTGATCATGAAGATGCACCTGCATTAACCGTATTAGGCGGATTCTTGAGAAACGGCTTCTTGCATACAGCCATTCGTGAGCAAGGTGGTGCTTATGGTGGTGGTGCCAGTCAGGATAGCGGTTGCGGTATCTTCAAATTTTATAGCTATCGCGATCCACGCATAACCGGAACCTTTGAAGATTTCGATCGCGCCATCGAATGGTTTAAAACCACACAGCATGATGCAGATGCCTTGGAACAGTCGATTCTAGGCGTCATTTCTAGTATTGATAAGCCTAGCTCTCCAGCAGGTGAGGCCAAGCAAGCATTCCATAATGACCTTCAAGGTCGAGATAAAGTGTGGCGCAATCAGTTCCGCCAAAAAGTATTAAAAGTATCCATGAGTGATCTAATGCGTGTAACTGAAACGTATTTTAAACCTGAGCTGGCTAGCATGGGCGCGGTTATATCCGCTTCCAGCAAGCAAGAAGCGCAGAATCTTCAAATGAAAATATTCGAATTGTAATGGGTCATAACATGAATAATCGCCTATTTGTATTATTTGCTGTCTTGCCATTTTTGATACTCTCATCACTTTCCCATAGTGAAAGTGAGTTGAGAGATGCGATAAACGCCGCAGCAGGAAATCAAAAACAAGGAGCGGATTCGCAAAAGAAAATCGACGCCCTTTATGAAGAAAAACGCGCAGCTCTGCAGGATATGCGTGTTACGCAAACAGAGATTGATCAGCTAAAGGTTTATAATCGCCAATTACGCGAAATCATTAAAAACCAAGATAGCCAAATCGTTTCTTTAAATAAGCAAATTGAGGATATAGAAAAAACTCAAGAAGGTATCATGCCGCTGATGGAGCGTATGCTTAACGGCCTGGAGGCGTTTATTGCTCTGGATGTGCCTTTTTTAATGGAGGAACGCGAGCAGCGTATTGCCGCGCTACGCACTTTATTATTGGCATCTGATATTACGGTTAGCGAAAAGTTCAGACGCGTACTGGAGGCTTATCAAATCGAAATTGAATATGGCCGTACCATTGAAGCGTATCGTGGTGAAAACAATCAAGAAGAAACGGTAGACTACCTAAGAATCGGACGAAGTGCATTATTGAGTATATCTCTAGATGGAGAGCAGGCTAGAGCTTGGAATACGAAACAGAAGCTATGGGTTGATCTTGATAGCGGCTACGCTCGTTCCATCTCTAAAGGCGTGCAAATTGCGCGCAAACAATCCGCTCCGAACTTACTTGAATTACCGTTACCTACCTTAGGGGAGAATAAATAATGAAAAAGAGTATCACTCTAATTTTATCTTTATTTTCCTTCATTGCTTTTGCTGAAAACAATGAAAATGTTATTCCGCAAAACATCCAGTCGCTTCAGCAACTGCTAGAGCAAGTCAAAAAAGATGGCCTAAAAGAAGATCGCATTCACAAAGAACGCGAAGCTGTGTTTGCAATGGATGCCTCTGAACAAAAAAAAGCTCTTAAAAAAGCAAAAGAAGAACTGAAAACGATTAAAAAAGAAACAAGTATTCTGAAAAGTAAGTTCGATGACAACGAAGAAACCCTAGCTAATCTAGAGGAAGAGCTGAGAAAACGCATGGGTAATCTTGGTGAGATGTTTGGTGTTGTACGCCAGGTTTCACAGGATATGGCTTCTATACGTGAGAACTCTTTGCTGGCTAATGAGCTAGGTGCTCGTTCCGATGTGTTAGACGAGCTGTCTGAAAGCAAGGCATTGCCAAGCATCCCTGAACTCGAGCAGCTTTGGTATGAAATGCAGCTGCATATGACCAAACAAGGGGAGTCAAAATCCTATCAAACCACGTATCTTGATGCTAAAGGCGTTAAAGTAGAGGGCAATGTTTATCATATTGGGCCATTCGTGGCGTTTAATGATCAGGGGTTTGTTAACTATGACCCAAATACTCAGTTGTTTTTAGAGCTAAATAAACAGCCTTCCGAAGCTGGTTTGATTGAGAATTACATTGATAGCACTGAAGACATTGAAGCGATTGTTATTGATCCTACCCGAGGCACGCTTCTGAGCTTAAACAGCCAAAGCCCAAGCATTATGGATCGCATCCACCAAGGCGGCCTAATTGGTTATATTATTTTAGTTCTTGCCCTAAGCGGTATTATCTATGCTGGCATATTGCTGGCGCAAAGATTTAGCATGCAGCAAAAAATTAAACAGCAGTTAAATGCACCAGCGAAAATAGACTTAGACAATCCTCTGGGTCGCGTCCTTTCTGTCTATAAAGATGAGCAAAATGCTAAGGATCTTGAAACTCTTGAAATGAAACTGGATGAAGCGGTTCTTAAGGAATTGCCAGAGCTTGAGAAAGGGCTTTCCATTGTTAAGCTACTAGCAGCAGTCGCGCCACTGCTAGGCTTGCTTGGTACGGTCACAGGCATGATTGCCACTTTCCAATCTATTACCTTGTTCGGTACGGGTGACCCTAAACTAATGGCTGGAGGTATATCTCAGGCATTAATTACGACCGTTTTGGGTTTGGTTGCCGCTATACCACTTTTGTTTATGCATAATATTCTTAATGGTCGCAGCAAAGAAATGATTCAAATTCTCGACCAGCAAGCAGCTGGCATAATTGCCGAGCAAGCTCAAAAGAGAAATTAATATGCTATCTGATGTGGCTGAGTTTTTATCCAGTGGCGGGCCAGTACTTTTCGGTATTTTGGTTATCTCCGTCGTATTATGGATATTGATTTTAGATCGCTATTGGTTCTTCACAAAAGAATCTGAAGCCTTGTGTCGTCAGCAGCAAGAAAAATGGTTTGCATTGCCAAACCATGAAAGCTGGCATGCTCTAAAAATTAGAAATCGTCTTGTTTCACAAACTCAAATTGAATTTGAACGTTATCGCTCCATCATCCAATTATTGGTGGTTATTTGCCCTTTAATGGGGCTGCTCGGAACAGTAACCGGCATGATTCAAGTGTTCGATGTAATGGCAGTTACAGGAACAGGAAATGCGCGTGCTATGGCATCAGGCATTTCCATGGCCACGGTACCCACTATGGCAGGCATGGTGGTCTCGTTAGTTGGCTTGTATTTTAAGACCCGTTTCGATGGTATGGCTAAAAAGCAATTGGATATTTTTAAAGACAGATTGCTTAAATAATAGGTTTTTTCATGAGAAAACAGCATGCAAGCTTGGAGTCTGAGGACTCTACAATTGATATGACCCCCATGCTCGACATAGTGTTTATTATGTTGATCTTTTTTATTGTGACCTCGTCATTCGTAAAAGAAAGCGGTGTAACAGTGAGTCGCCCGTCAGCCGAAACAGCAGCGGAAGATAAAAAAGGCAATATCATGGTGGCAATTAAGCCTAATGGTGAAATTTGGATTGATAAACGTGCAGTTGACGTACGATCAGTTCG
This sequence comes from Bermanella sp., assembly GCA_041546605.1. Taxonomy (GTDB): domain Bacteria; phylum Pseudomonadota; class Gammaproteobacteria; order Pseudomonadales; family Oceanobacteraceae; genus Bermanella. Next base: position 2,309 of record JBFEWA010000137.1, on the reverse strand, counting down.
TGCAAACGTAGAAAAATTACGTGCGGAAAGCCCAGAAAGCGGTGTGGTTATTCAAGCAGATACAGACGCAAGAACTGGAATTCTAGTACAAGTAATGGATCAAATCCGCTTGGCTGGCGTCACCAATATTTCTATAGCTGCAGATCCAGGTGTGTAATGCGCTTATTTATTATCGCACCAATTGGATTGCTCATGGCCACCTTGGTCTTTTGGTTGATGCAGTGGATGATTGCACCTAAAGGCGAGCAACCAAACCGTGCAGATGACATTGCCATGGTGGATTTCATTCGAAGCCTGCAGGATAGTCAGAGCGATAAAAAAGTACGCAACCCAAAAGAGCCGCCAAAGCCTAAAACACCACCCATGCTGGACACACCTAAAATACAGCAGACCAGTGTTCAAGAGATGAACCTGGATATGCCAGACATATCCTCGTCACTAGCCAGTTTTAAAGGGCAGGGCATGGGTAATATGCTGTCAGGTTATGGGTTTGGTGATAACGATGTTATTCCTTTGGTCCAACCTCAACCTAAATATCCCGCACAAGCACTTTCACGAAAAATTGAAGGTTATGTAATTGTACGCATGCAGATCACAAAAGAAGGGGCGGTAAGTGCTGTTGAAGTTGTAGATGCAGAGCCTAAAGGGGTATTTGAGCGTGAAGCCATACGTGCAGCTTGGCGATTTCGCTTTAAACCTAAGCTGGCTAATGGTGTGCCAGTTGAACAAATAGCCACATTACCTTTTGAATTTAACCTAGAGAAATAAAAATGATGCGTTTTGTTGTGATTTTCTCTTTGATGTTATCTGTGTTTGCTCACTCGGCAAGCATTAGCCCGCGTATTTATAACGCCCTGAATGACATTCAAGAAAAAATTAATGAAGAGCCCAATGCCGACACCACTAAGGCATTAAATGAAGAGCTTAATGAATTATTGGAAGATCTAAGCGGTAATAACTTGGGCTTAGCTTTAACGTATCAAACATTATTTCAATTAAAAGTATACGAAGAAAAAGAGAAAGAAGGTCGCTCATATCTTAACAAGGCATTAGCACTCAAGGATTTAAATAAAGACACCATCAACCAGATCCGATCCATGCTGGCTTATTCCCATTTTAATGCCGGGGAATACATACCTGCCATTAATGAGCTTAAAACCATAATCAAGGAGTCAGAAAAAGTCTCACCTAATATTTATGCGTTACTGGCTGCTGCTTATTACAGCATTGAGGATTTTAAAACCGGCCTGCCGTATATTGAAAAAGCCTGCGAGCTCACTGATACACCTAAAGAGGCTTGGCTTCAAATGGCTTTTTCTGGAAACTACCAACTAAAGGATATGAACAGAGCACTGCTTTATGTTAATCAATTGGTTTACAACTACCCAGACAAAAAAGATTACTGGCAACAGAAGTCTGCCTTGCACCAGATACTAGAAGATTACACCAAAGCCTCTGTCACAAAAGAACTTGCGTATAAAAAAGGCTTTATGGAAAAAGAAGGTGATTTTATTAGCCTAGGACAATTACTAGCTTCACAGGGTGAGGCTTATAAGGTGGCCTTAGCGTTAGAAGAAGCACTAAACAAGCAGTTAATTGAGAAATCAGAAAAGATATTAAACCTGTATTTCCAAGCTTGGTTGCAGGCAAAAGAGATTGAAAAAGCCCGAACAAGTTTGGCTGAATTATTCAATCTTTTCCAAGATAAAGACGATGGCTATCAATTATTGCAATACTACATAGATGGTGAGCTATGGTCGAATGCTGATTTACTAGCCACAAAGTTACTCTCTATGGATTTAGAGGATAAGCAAAAAGGTAAGGTCTATCTGTATCACGGTATGGTCAAATACAACTTGGGCGATATTCGTGAAGCATTGAAGTTGCTGGGTAAATCCACTGCGTTTGAAAACTCATCCAGCCAAGCAAAAAGCTGGATGAATTACATCAAACAAATGTCAGCTTAATAATCCAACTCAATAAAAATAGGGGCGTGATCACTTGGTTTTTCCATGCCTCTAGTTTCATAATCAATTCCTGCATTTACCAGGCGCTCTGAGAGGGATTTCGTGATCATAATCAAGTCAATGCGCAGACCACGCTTAGGTGTATCTTCGAAGCCTTTGCTACGGTAATCAAACCAGCTAAATCGATCATTAACCTCTGGGTTTAAAAGACGGTAACTATCAATTAATCCCCAGTCCAGTAAACGCTGAACCCATTCTCTTTCTTCAGGTAAAAATGCACATTTACCTGTTTTAAGCCAGCGCTTGGCATTATTGTCGCCAATACCAATATCCAAATCAATT